>JABWCP010000003.1 GCA_013360215.1 bacterium
CCCATACCACGTCAAACGATGCATCCGGAAAATCCGTATGGCAATAATCCATGATTTTAAATTCCGTCTGTTCGGATACACCACGGTCTTTGGCAAAAGCCTCCGCTTGGGCAACTTGCCTATCACTAAGTGTGATTCCTACCGCATGGCAGCCGCGGGTTTTGGCAAGATAAATACTGCTCCCGCCTACACCGCAACCGGCGTCAAGTACCCTATCCGATGATGTAATCCCCACCGCCTCTGCCATCACTTCGTTCATCCGAAGCAGCGACTCGGAAAATGAAGAGACTTTATCGTCCCAATAACCGTAGTGCACGGATAAACTGTTTTTCACATCCCAGTGCAGATGGTAAGCTTTTTCCGTCGCGTGATAATACTCGACTATATTTTTGAGATACGTATTCATAGTGTTACGGTAATTATCCCCTATAACTATAATAATGATCTTTTGATGTTATGCGATCCGTCTGAGCCAACACGCAAAAAATTCGCCGCATGTTGGTGCGGCGAATGATAAGAAAAATATTTTAAAAGTAATGACTTTTTTTAAGTCATATCTCAAAATTTTACCCTAATTGTACAGGGATATATCCTACTTTACGCAGATGGCGTACATGCGACGCCAGCGCCGACCAGAACGACTTATTCTCATAATAAGGTATTCCAAATTCCTGCGCGGTTCGTTTTACGATATCCGAAATCGCCGGGTAATGCGTATGACAAATATGCGGGAACAAGTGATGCTCTACCTGCAGATTGAGTCCGCCACAAATCCATGTAGCAATTTTACTTTTACGTGAAAAATTAGCAGTCGTTTTCAATTGATGTACAAAAAATTCGTTTTCGAGCATACCGTCTTCGTGCGGCTCGGGAAACTCCATACCTTCCACCACATGTGCCATTTGGAATACTAATGCCAGCGTAATACCGGTCGTCATGTGCATCACAAGAAATCCTATGATCACCATCCAGAACGGAACCGGCAACACAATAATGGGTAAAATAAGAAATAGCGTGAAATGCACGAGCTTGAACATAAACATGCTTGCGATGAGCGGCACCGACGGCAGTTTCGTCGTGTACACACCGTTATGCTTCATAAACATACGCTGATAGTCTTTGCGCAGGACCCAATTAAGCGATGTGAGCGTATACACCGCAAAAGCGTAGATATACTGAAAACGGTGAATCTTATGCGTCGGCTGGCTGGGTGCGAGTTTTATCAAAGGACGACCGTCAATATCACGATCCGCACCCGGAATATTGGTATAGGTATGATGAATCACATTGTGATACATGCGCCACAAATACACACTAGCACCGAAAATTTCAAATGTAAGCCCCATCAGCGTGTTGACCCATTTACGGTGTGACATCGCACCATGAATGGCGTCATGCCCTACATTGAAGCCGATGCACGCTACTAAAAAGCCCATGAGCATAGCTGCAAGCAAAAGCCCCCATACCGATAAAATACCGGAAATTATAAGGACGTAAGTCATCACAGCCAAACTCAAATAAAAGCCACTTTTGATAGCCATATGCAAACCGCCGCGCATGGAAATGCCTTTTTCAGCAAAGTATTGCTGAACGCGTTCCTTGAGTACCTGGCTAAAAGCGCCTTGTACCGGTGCAAAGGAAATCTTTCGATCCATTGGAAAAACTTTCTATTTATGATTGGTTAGTGAAACCGATTATATCAAGCAGTGTTATCGCGTCGCTTGTAGGACGCGTAATAGTCATAAATTATATTTAAAATCTCAAGTAGAAAAATAAAATTAATTTAAACTACCTAAGTAACTAAAAAATTATTGCGTCATCCGTTGCGCCTATCTATATTGGCGCACTTCTTTTGATCCGAATCAGTCCAATCTTTCTACATAATTGTTTCACAACCTAACGCGAGAACCTGTCTATGAAAGACACCAAGGATCCATCGGAGCATATTCATATGCCCGACAAGCGGGATTTTATGCGCACGGTCTTTACGGGCGGCTTTATGCTCTGGATCGGCGCATTTTTGTACCCGGTGTATCGTTATCTGAAACCGCGGGTCGAAGAAGATACGGCCAATGCCGTACAATCGGTCGTCGCCGGTAAAGTAGCCGACTTTGACAAAGTCCGGGCCAAGTTGGTCAAATTTGGAAGCAAACCTGTACTCTTGCTGAAAAACGATGCGGGCGAATTGGTGGCACTTGGCGCAACCTGCAAGCATCTCGGGTGTACGGTACAGTATGTATCGGACAAGAATCATATTTTTTGCGGATGCCATGGCGGCATCTATGATCTTACCGGAAAAAACATTGCCGGGCCGCCGCCGGCGCCTTTAGATAAGTTCAAAGTCGTCACCAACGGAGACGAAATCGTGATTCATCGGGTTTAATCCATCACTAAACGCAAAAAAACTATGTCCAACGAAATTGCCAATAAAAACCATGACGATCCGAATATTGCGTTTCTTCCCAAATTTATACGGGAACGCTACGACGTAGGCTGGATAGTCGCTTTTTTCAAACATAAAGAAGTACCCGTACACAAGCACAGCGTGTGGTATTACATGGGCGGCATCTCCTTATTTTTGTTTATCGTTCAGATCGTGACCGGCGTACTGCTGATGGTTCACTACAATGCCGGTGAAGCCCACGCCAGCGTACAAGCCATCATGTCGCAAGTAGACTTCGGCTGGTTGATCCGCTCCACACACAGTTGGTCGGCCAACCTCATGGTCTTTTTCGTATTCCTGCATATGTTCAGTGTGTTTTTTATGAAATCCTACAAATACCCGCGGGAAATGACGTGGATGACGGGCATGATTTTGCTTGCCATGTGCCTCGGCTTCGGATTTAGCGGGTATCTTTTGCCGTGGGATCAGTTGGCTTATTTTGCCACACAGATCGGCGTGAAGACCACTGAAGCCGTCCCGGTGATGGGCGGGTTCATCGCGGACATGCTGCGCGGTGGTAAAGAACTCGGCACGCAAACCATTGAGCGCTTTTACGCGTTGCACGTGTGGGTGCTGCCGGCGCTTTTTATGATGACGCTGGGTTTGCATTTGCTTTTCGTTCAACTTCAAGGCATTCACGCACCGGAGTTTTTTGAAAATCAACCCGCCGACAAAAAGAAATACATGAAGTTTTTTCCGGACTTCGCGATCAAAGATGTGTATGTATGGCTGATTGTTATGAATTTTCTCGGCTTGCTGGCAGTGATGTTTCCCTGGGAACTCGGCGCGGAAGCCGATCCTCTGGCACCGGCTCCGGCAGGTATCAAACCGGAGTGGTATTTCCTCGCCATGTTCCAGCTGCTCAAACTATTCCCGCCGGAAATCGGACCGATCGAAGGCGAACTTTTCGGAATCATGCTCTTCAGTTTGGTAGGTGCGCTTTGGGCCGCGATACCCTTTATTGATTCGCGTACGGCGCCGGCATGGCGTTCACGGGCGACATTCTATTTTGGTATCGCATTTTTGACCGGCTTTATCATCTTCACGATGTGGGGCCATTATTCGAAATGAAAATTTTATTTCAATGAAAGGGCTCGTATATGCCTGAATATCCCGTATGGAATGTGGGCGGCGTCGGACATGGGTGGATCATCGGATTGATCGCCATGACGCACGTCTATATTTCCCACTTTGCTATCGGTGGCGGATTGTATATGGCCGTCACAGAAGCGTTAGCCGTCAAGCGCAATGATCAAGCTATGATCGGTTATCTTCGAAGCCATTCTAATTTTTTGCTTTTGCTTACGACCGTACTCGGTGCGATGGGCGGCATCGGTATCTGGTTTGCCGTCGGATTGGTCAATCCCGCTTCGATCCAGGCTTTGATTCATAATTTTATGTTCTTTTGGGCGATCGAATGGGTGGTCTTTGTGGTCGAAATCGCCATTGCGTTTTTTTATTACTACTCCTGGGACAAAGTCTCGCCGCAATTTCACGTGAAGTTAGCATGGCTGTATTTTATCATCTCCGCATTTTCCCTCTTGGTGATTAATGGTATTCTGACGTTCATGTTGACGCCCGGTAAATGGCTTGAGACCGGTAATGTGTGGGACGGATTTTTTAATCCTTCGTATTTCCCGTCCGTCATCGTTCGCTTTTTGATCATGTGTACGATTGCCGGTGTGTTTTCGATTTTTACATCCTCGCGCGTCAAAGACGAAAATTTGCGCACCCGCTTATTGCATTATTCGGCCAAATGGCTTATGCCTTCGTTTTTCCTGCTGCCGTTCTTTTTATACTGGTATTTCACAAGCCTCCCGGCCGATGTGGCCAAACTTTTGGAAACGGGTATCGCCAATATCGGCGCAGGCAATCTTTCCGTGTTGACCCGCGTACTTTTGTTAACCATGCTTTTATCCGTGACGATCTACGTGATCGCATTGGTCGGTCCGTTTTTCAATCCGAAAATCTTCACTTTCGGATTTAGCGTGGCGATACTGATTCTGGGTTTGATCGTCACCGGTGCCACGGAAAGTATTCGTGAAATGATTCGTAAGCCGTACACCGTGTACGGTTATTTGTATTCCAACGGCACCTTGAAAAAAGCTTCGGCGGATTCTTCCAATTACGGCATTCTCAAACATTATCCATGGATCGCCGAAAAAGAAATCACGCCGGCCAATATGAAAACCGTCGGGCAAAAAATATTTCTCGCGCAGTGCCAGAGCTGTCATACACCGACCGGCTATCGTTCGATGAAAGATTTGGCCAAAGGCTGGGATCGTGAATTTATCTTTCGCCGTCTAACGACGCTGCCGGCAACGGGCATCATGCCACCTTTTATGGGTGATGAACAGGAACGCCGTGCATTGGCGGACTATATCGGTGATATTGTGGGCGCGGGTCCATGGCCTCCGACGGATAGCATACCCACAACAACGCCGGCGCCAGCACCGACCGCCAGCATCAAAAACTAACCCAGGAATCATGCGTATGCAGAACCAACTCCCCATACCTCATCCCGATCCGCTCGGCGTACCCGGCGACATCGGATTGATTCTTTTTTTACTGTATCTCACGTTTTTTTTACACGTCATCCTGATGAATGCACTCCTTGGCGGCGCATTCATGACAGTGATATCCGAATGGATTTCAAGAAAAACAAATAATCAGCAAACCAAAGATCACCATATCCATCTCGCGGAAAAATTAGGCCATATTCTTCCATTTAGTGTTTCGCTCACGGTATCGATGGGCATCGCACCGTTGCTTTTCGTACAAGTGATATACGGGCAATTTTTTTATACCTCGTCCGTACTGATGGCGTGGATATGGCTGTCCGTCGTGTTTCTGATCGTTATCGGCTATTACAGTTTGTATGCCTACACGCGCGGATTTGAACGATGGGCCAATCGGCGTTATATCTTTATGATCATAAGCTGCGTGATGTTTTTTCTGATCGCTTTTATCTATGTCAATAATCTCACGCTCATGCAGACACCGCAAAAATGGTTAGACATTTATACTCAAACCAACGGCACAGGGTATCATTGGAATATGGATGAAGCCACCCTGATGCCGCGCTATCTGCATTTCGCATTTTCGGCCATTGCCGTAGCGGGTATGTTGGTTTTGATACTTGGTATGCGTGAGAAAAAAGATAACGCTCTTTCTTCGTTTATGAAACGTTGGGGCGGAACATGGTTTCTCATCGGCACCGTCGCCAATACCGTTGTCGGATTTATGTTTTATTTTGCCATCCCGGAAGCGTTGCGTAAAGCCTTCACGGAGGGCACCGGACAAATGTTATTCCTTTCCAGTCATGCATTATTCATCATCGGAACACTGGCTATTGCGGCCGTAACGTTTCTCAAAGCGAACAACATGATCGGATGGGTCGGCATCACCGCGATGCTCGTGGGTATCGCAGAAAAAGTCATCAGCCGCGATCTGTTGCGTCAGGAATATCTGAAACAAGTCAACTGGACGCACGCGGTATTACAAACCAAACCGCAAAACGATGTCATCGCGCTCTTTTTTATTTCCTTTGTCGCCGGTATCGGGTTGCTACTTTGGGTTTATATTCGATACAAAAAAGAAGTCGCTGCGCACACGCAACAATCTTAAACGAAAAACGCCCGATACAATGTCGGGCGTTTTTTTATAAAAGACTTCATAATTGAATTTACATGTATTCTTACGACACGCTTGATTCGTTGGCTATGTTTTGACAAGCATGCGCCACTAACTTATTTCCAAAGTTTACTTCCCGTTTCTCTTTGCGGCTTTGCGAGACTGAATACAAGCTCGCTAAGGCGCATATCAATTTCTTCATAATTGAATTTACATGTATTCTTACGACACGCTTGATTCGTTGACAATGACAATAAAAATATGCGATCCTTAATAAGAAGCGCAGTACTTTTATAAAATCACTTCGCGTTGTCTTTTTTTCCATGCTTTGAAAATCATACCGCTGAGGGCAACGCTTAGAGCAATCATACTCAGGGGATAGAGCCACCGCTGCAGAGTCATAAGGTGACTTGCCCAATGGTTCATATACATCGGACTGTAATATCCGATCAACACAAGCGACACCGACTGTATGCTCACAACCGCAGCATCTATAACGATAAATCGTCGAATCGGAAAACGAAGAAGACCCATAGCAAAATGTATATTTGAACGCAATCCGTACACCCATCGTCCAAAAAATAAAACTTTAGACCCCTGCCGTAAAAAAAGCGCGTCCGCTTTACGTATGCGTTCTTCATTGAGTATCCATGAAAACGGACGCACACGCATGAGTTTGTTGCCTAGAATCTGAGCAAAATAGTACTGATACACATCGCTTATCACAATACCCGCAAACAACGTCAAAATGGCCGGCGCAGGACTCATTATTCCGCGTTCGATAAGATAACCCGTCGTAATACACATTAGTTCTTCCGGCAACGGTAACGGGAATATGGTCGTTAATAGTAATAATCCAAATAAACCGGCGTAGCCATACGTCTCAAAATCTCCGCTTAATACGGTAATGACCGTTTGCAGTTCACTCATGAGATCATGTTTCCGTTAATGGGTATCGGATTATGGACAATGATTTCTTGCAGCGTCGGTTTTATTCGGATTCCCACGGTTGATAACACGGCGCAATGATCCGAATACGGACGTTCTGCGTCATTCAGCATGCGTTCACTATCCACCATAGTCAGATCAAGCCGGCTTTGTTTGGGTGTGAGCAAAAACACGTAGTCGATACGTTCATTGCGATCGTGCATTTTCGGTTTGACATGATAAGAGCGATCTACAAAATAGGTATGGCCGTCCGCCTGTCCGTGCCGCGCAGAAAAGGTATCTGTAAGCGACTCGCGGAATTGATGTATAGCCCAATGACGGAACACACAATATTCTAATGAAGAAGGAGAGAAATTAAAATCTCCGGCAATCACGCTTGGAATATGATGTTCTAAACCGGCCACCCAACTTTGGAGCTGGCGCAATTGTTGAAGACGCATTGTGACATGCAACGGTTTTTTACCGGATCCCAGGTGCGTATTGATCACGCGCACAATGCCTTGTTTAGTATCTATATCCGCGGCTACTGCGCCTTTACCGACGAACCATTCATCCGGCGAAGTAAAACGATGAAATCGCAACGTTTGGGTATGCATGATCGGAAACCGTGAAAGCATCAAGAGACCGTTTCCCAAAGGACCGCGCCATGTGCCCCGCCCGGGCTGGTAGACATGGTACGGATAACCCGACTCGCGAATTAAAAAATTGGCAATAGAGGGACACCATACTTCCTGCAACAGAATGACATCCGATTTCGATCGATGCAGAGCGGAAGCGATGCGATCCATACGTGCTTGAATATCACGTGCGATGTGAAGCGGTCCGATCTTGAGTCCCCAGACATTAAACGTGAGTACGCGGAGAGGGAAATTTTTTGTTTGTTTCATGCGCGGTGTTTTCTTTTAAAGAAACAACACGCATGTTATGAGAATAGAATGTTTTCGTTACGAAGAGATTAAATGAGAAATAACTTATAAATACTTCATTACCAATTTGACGATTTTTTTTACACGCTCCGTGTACGGAGGGTACACAAGCTTCATCGTGGTCAAACCGCGTCGTTGTTTGAGAATACCGCGCTCATTGGAGAATGCGAGAAATCCATAATATCCGTGCGCTTTGCCGATACCGCTGGTATTCACACCGCCGAACGGTAAATCCGGATGCGCAAAGTTGAGTGTGGTTTCATTGATACATGTCGAACCGGCTGTGGTCTGAGCGATGATCGCGTCAGCTTTTGTCATATCCGTACTGAAAATATACAAATTCAGCGGCCGCTCCTGCGTGTTGATATAAGCAATCACTTCATCACGATGCGTATATTCCAGCAGCGGAAGTATCGGGCCAAAAATTTCATCCTGCATCACCGCGTGATCTGTTGTAACGTTACCAAGCACCGTCGGGGCAACATAACGTCGCGCAGCATCGGAATGATTTCCCGCAAGCACTTTCGCGCCCTGGGCCACGGTCGTGCGGATCAGTGAGGCAATACGTTCATAGTGACGGTCGCTCACAAGACTGGCTACATCCGGCGAGGGCTCGTTCGCCGCGCCAAACATACGTGCGTACATGGCAACCAGCGCTTCACAAAATGCCGTGTAAATCGTATGATGTACGTACACATAATTAGGCGCCATACAAGACTGGCCGCCATTCATAAATTTTCCCCACAACAATTTGGAAACCGTATCTTCGATATCCGCCGTTTCGTCAACGATCACCGGGTTTTTTCCGCCAAGTTCCAGCGTTACGGAACTGAGATGCTCCGCCGCCGCGTGCATTACTTTTTTTCCGATGGCCGGGCTGCCGGTAAAAAAAATATGATGAAAAGGTAATTTCAATAAAGCTTCCGCTGCCACATGATCCCCTTCGACGACGCACACTTCATTGGGATCAAATAATTCGGCTATCATGCGGGCAATAAGCCGGGACGTTTGCGGCGTCATTTCGGAAGGTTTTAAAATACAACAATTTCCCGCCGCGATCGCGGAAATCAGCGGCCCTACGGACAACATAAAAGGAAAATTCCACGGCGCTAAAATCAGACATACGCCTTTGGGTTCATACACGACTTTGGATCGTGTACCGAAAAAAAGCAGAGGGGTGGATACGTACCGCGGCGCCATCCAGGAACGAATATGAGCGAGAGCATGTTCGATCTCCATCAACACAGGACGGATATCCGTCAGGTCCACTTCGACGGACGGTTTACGAAAGTCCTCGTAAATCGCATCGCGAATATCCTGCACGTGCGTTGTGATCCATGTGCGGATTTTTTTGAGTTTGACGATACGCGCATCGGGGCGGGATGACTTGATATGATTTTGAAAATGCTTCTTCTGCGCTTCAAATAATTCACTGAAACGATAATCCTGCATTTTCAAGTCCTGCCTAAAACAACGTTAAAAATTATATCGCACTATAGCTCAAACGCATCACGCACAAGCTGTTCCTGCTCGGCCTGATGCACGCTGAGCGAACCGACGGCGGGGCTTGCACTGGCTTTGCGTCCTGCGTAAACTAATTTTTGTTTCGCCGTCAGATCATTCGCCAGACGCTCTAACAGAAAATTCCACGAACCCATATTGCGCGGCTCTTCCTGTGCCCACGCCACCGTAGCGGCATTGGGGTAGGACGCGAGGATACGCTTCATAGTATCCGTATCGTACGGATAAATCTGCTCCAAGCGCACCAACGCGACATCGCTGCGGTTATTCTTCGTGCGAAATTTAGCCAGATCATAATGCACTTTGCCGGCCGAAATAATTACGCGCGTTATAGCTTGGCGATCCGTGACCGTCGCATCGTCCAATATTTCGTGAAACGTGCCGTTTGTAAATTCGTGTTTGTATGAACGCGCATCCGGCAAACGCAGGAGGCTTTTGGGCGTCATAATGATCAACGGTTTTTCCGTTTTCTGACGGATCTGGCGCCGCAACGCGTGGAAATACTGCGCCGGTGTCGTCAGATTGCAAACGATCATATTATCCTCCGCACAGAGTTGCAGGTAACGTTCAAGACGTGCACTGGAGTGCTCAGGACCCTGCCCTTCATAGCCGTGCGGCAGCAGCATCACCAGCGATGTAGAAAGACTCCATTTGGATTTGCAGCTCGCGATAAAATTATCAATGATCGGCTGCGCCACATTGCTAAAGTCTCCGAACTGCGCTTCCCATAATACAAGCGTAAGCGGATCGGCAATGGAATAGCCAAATTCAAAACCCAATACGGCCGTTTCCGACAAAAGACTGTCCACCGCTTCGATTTTGGATTGATTGATTTCGATAAAATTCATCGGAATATAATCGAGATCGGTATTCATATCCGTCAGCGCAAGATGGCGATGGCTAAACGTACCGCGCGAAATATCTTCTCCCGAAAGGCGAATCGGCGTACCTTCCATCAGCAGCGTGCCGAACGCCAACGCTTCACCGAACGCCCAATCCACGGTCACACTGTCGTCATGCATGAATTTTTTGCGCGTATCTATAAACGATTGTAATTTGGGATGCAACGTAAATTCGTGCGGCAGTCGCGTGAGGCCTTCGACGACCTTTGCAAGCAATTCACCGGATACGGCTGTTCCCTGCGAAGTCGGTGCCGCCTGCGCGGCTTCTTCAGAAATCGCCAATGGCGTTTCCGATTGGTACGGGATAGCTTTCTGTTTGGCCGCATCAAGCGCCGTATTGAGCGCTTGGTAAAAATCAGATTCCATGGCTTTAAATTCGTCCGCCGTGATGACTTTTTCGCCGATCAGGCGCGCACCGTAAAGCTCTTTGACGGAATCGTGATCTTTGATTTTTTTATACATGACCGGCTGCGTATAGCCCGGTTCATCGCCTTCATTGTGGCCGTGACGCCGGTAGCCGAGTACGTCAATCACGACATCTTTTTCAAACTTCTGACGGTATTCGAACGCCAGCTGCGTAACCCAGAGCGATGCTTCCGGATCGTCGCCGTTGACGTGAAAAATCGGTGCTTGCACCATACGCGCCACATCGGACGAATATGTGGATGAACGCGCCGCTTCGGGCGTGGTGGTAAATCCGATCTGATTATTGATGATCAGATGCAGCGTTCCCCGCGTGCGGTATCCTTTGAGTTGAGACAAGTTCAGTGTTTCCGCAACGACGCCTTGTCCAGCAAATGCCGCATCTCCATGTATCAAAACGGCCATTACGTTTTTATTGTATTCGCCGGGCATACGCGTTTGTTTGGCACGCACGATGCCTTCGACAACCGGATTGACAAATTCCAAATGGCTCGGATTGGGTGCGACGGAAATTTTTACCGATTTGCCGCTGCGCGTGGGATAATTACCGGTCGCGCCGAGGTGATACTTCACATCGCCGGAACCTTGCGCCGAATGCGGATCGTGATGGCCTTCAAATTCCGAAAAAATCTTTTGATACGATTTGCCGATAATATTGGCCAGCACATTGAGCCGGCCGCGGTGCGCCATACCCAGCACGACTTCTTTGACGCCGTCGTCTCCGCACCACTGCAACATCGCATCCAGCACAGCGATAATCGTTTCCGATCCTTCAAGCGAAAACCGTTTCGAGCCGACAAACTTGGTGTGCAAAAACCGCTCGAAACTTTCCGCTTCGATGAGTTTTTTCAAAATTTGCTTTTTTTCTTCTTTGGAATATTTGCCGGTATTGCGGGAAGATTCCATACGTTCCTGCAGCCAAGCCTTTTCTTCAGGGCTTTGAATGTGACGAAACTCCACGCCGATGCGGTCACAATACGTTTGATGCAAAATGTCGAGAATTTCTTTGAGCGTCGCTTTCTTTTTTCCCGCTAAGCCGCCGGTAATAAATTCACGATCATAATCCCATACCGTAAAACCGTAAGTTTGCGAATCCAATTCCGGGTGATACAGCATCTGCGGCGTGAGCGGATCGAGATTGGCCAATAAGTGGCCGCGCACGCGAAACATATTGACCATCTCCAAAATACGCGCTTGCTTTTCGATCAGTTCAAAATCCTGCGATTTACCGAACGCCATCGGATAATTATCCACCTGCCACTGCGCCGGTTTGACGGGCAATTGCAAGGCCTCAAAAATCTCATCGTAAAAACCGTCTTCGCCGAGCAAAAG
This sequence comes from bacterium, assembly GCA_013360215.1. NCBI lineage: Bacteria > bacterium. Next base: position 12,129 of record JABWCP010000003.1, read on the forward strand.
TTCATGCAGTTTTTTGAGGAAAAGCCCCGATTCGGCGCCTTGAATAATGCGATGATCGTAGGTGCTGGTAACATTCATCACTTTACTAATGCCCATCGCCGAAAGATTGGATTCCGGCATGCCGTGGTATTGCGCAGGAAAATCAATCGCACCGGTGGCGATAATCGCACCCTGTCCGACCATGAGTCGCGGGTTGGAAGAAACCGTGCCTACGGTGCCGGGATTGGTCAGCGAAATCGTCGTGCCCATAAAATCCGCCGGCTCGATCTTATTGGCACGCGCCCGGCGAATAATGTCATCATACGCCGCAAAGAACTGAACAAAATTCATAGCTCCGGCATTTTTGATATTGGGTACGATCAAAGAACGGCTACCGTCTTTTTTCTCCTGATCTACGGCAAGGCCAAGATTGATTTGCGGCTTGCGTATGACATGCGGTTCGCCGTTCATCACGGTAAAGGCATTATTCATCACCGGATGCGCCTTGAGCGTTTTGACGATAGCCCACCCGATAAAATGAGTAAACGATAATTTACCGCGATTGGATTTTTTTAAAAAATTATTAATAATGGCGCGGTTCTCTTCGAGGATTTTTACGGGTATGGTGCGAAACGACGTAGCCAGCGGAAGACTCAAACTGTACGACATGTTTTCAACGATCTTCGCGCCGACGCCGCGCAGCACAACGGCTTCTTCTCCGGCGGCCGGTTTGGGCATTGGAATGTTAGCCATCAAAGACCCGTTGCCGTTAGAACTTTCCGCCGGTTTGGCTGTTACCGGTTTGCCAGACATACGATCAAAGAAATCCTGCCAGGATTCGTTGACCATCGTGCTATTGTTTTTATAACTGGCCAGCAACTCTTCCACAAACCAGGAGTTCATGCCAAATTTTTCAAGTTCGCTGATTTCTTTTTCGGTAAACGTCGTTTCTTCCATGTTATTATTCTTCATTTCCTCTATGGTGCCTGATGTTTTTACAGGGCTGTGATAATAAACCAAAACGCCATAAAATTCAAATGGAATTGTCCTTTATCCACACAAATCCAACGCTTGATTTTCCATTAAATTCTTGCTACCATCGCAAGGCATATTCGTATGAAAAAACTTTTTTTTGCAGATCGGATAAAGGCCCCAACCTTTTGGGCCCAAAGACGGTACTATATGACCGTCGTGATGTTCTTTTTCATATTGTCAGACTTGGCCGCGCAAACGCCTTATACCTGGATGCGCAGCGCCGATTCGCTGGCCGCGCAGTACAATGCGGCACAAGCCGTTGACGCGTACCGTCACGTCGTTCAAAAAGATTCGGCTAACTGCGAAGCCCGGTGGAAACTGGCGTTGCAGACGATTGCACTGGGCAACGATTTGCCCAAATGCGAAGAGCAGGAAAAACTTTACGCCGAAGCATTTGAATGGGCGCGTGTCGCCGTAAGCTGCGATTCTTCGTCGTTGGCGGCGTGGTTGACCTTGGCCACCGCGGCCGAACGTGCGGCAATGGACGAATTCGGTTCGCGCCATAGCGTCTTATTAGCGGAAATGCGTTTTGCGGCAGAACGTGCGCTGGCTCTGGATTCGCTCTCCGATGAAGCCGAACATCTTCTCGGTTTATGGAATCGTTTTGTCGCCAATGCGTCGTGGTTTTCGCGTACGACGGCCCGCCTTATGGGAACAGCCTACGGCACGGCCGCCATATCGCGCAGTATCGAACACTTTCAACGCGCGATACGTTTGCATCGGGACGAACCGCGGCATTATTTAGAATTGGGACGCACGCTGGTGCTGATCGAGCGATGGAAAGAAGCCGATTCGGCGTTTACCAAAGCAGCTGAACTGCCCTGGCAAGACCGCTATGCGCACCGTCATCGCCGCGATGCACGCCACTATCGCGAACTTCTGCGCGAAGGCCGGTATGCGGAATTGAAAAATAGTATTGAATAACATAACGGATTGATTTGAAGGAGTATCCCCATGACTATTCGCGTGACCAACGCCGAAAACGGCATCAACGAAGAATTTAAAAGCAATAACCTCGACTTTATCCGTCGCAGCTATACGGAATTTGATGATGTACAAAAGATGTCGGAAGAAGATTACAAAAAACTTGCCATTCTGATCGTAAAAAAACGTTATACCGACACACGTTTTGATAATCTGGAATGGATCGTAACTACGGAAAACGATTAATTCATGGCATTGCTCAAACTTGGCGCCAAGGCTCCTGATTTTAGTTTAGAGGATACCCACGGTAATGTGGTAAAGCTTTCAGCTTACCAAGGCCAAATGGTGGTACTCTATTTTTACCCGCAGGATAATACGCCGACCTGTACGATCGAAGCATGCAGTTTTCGTGATGCCCACGCGGCCTTCAAAAAAAACAAAATTGCCGTTTTCGGTATCAGCCCGGATTCGGTAAAAAAGCATCAGAACTTTACTAAAAAACACGAATTGCCGTTCCCGCTTTTGACCGATACGGAGCACCGCGTGATCAAAACATACGGGGTATGGGGACCAAAGAAATTATTTGGTCGCGCGTATCACGGGGTCTTACGCACAACCTATATTATCAACGAAAAAGGAAACATCGCCTTTGTGTTCGATAAAGTTCATGCCGAAACGCATGCGGAGGATGTTTTGAAAGCGATAAAAGCCTTGTGAAAAAAACAATCTACACGGCGACTATTCTTATCTTTTGCTGCGTCGCACCTTTGGCTACCGCGCAAACATCGTGGGAAACGCATCGGTTTGAGCCGTATCGTATCGAATTTAAGACGCCACCGCACTGGCAGATCAGTATCAATACGGACGGGGAAAAGAGTTTTATCGAATGCTACAGCCCGGACAGCGAGATTTATTTTTTTATTACGGTCGCTGAAAACGAAAAAAAATCCGATCCCGATATTGTTCTGCAATACCTCAAAGTCGGCTCGCTCAATTCAGAATTTATCCGCGACGAGGCCCGCAAAATCAATAATATTGATTTCAAATTTTCGATCGGTATCAAAACGGTAAATAATTATTCCACGTATATCCGTATCGGCGTCGGTCAATACAAAGACAAAATCTATATGCTTGAAAGCGGTTTTAGCCGTGTGGACAGCGACGCCTCGGAAGCCTTACTCGATCAAGTCATTTCCAGTTTCAAAGCTATTCGGTAACCTATCATGAAAAAGCAATTGCTTATTCTAGGGACAGGATTCGGTGGATTCAGTCTTATGAAAGGCATTCGTTCGGATCTCTACGATGTCACCGTGGTAAGTACCCGTAATCATTTTTTATTTACGCCGCTGCTGCCGAGCACTACCGTCGGCACGATCGAATTTCGCAGCATCATCGAACCCGTACGGCTTGCACGTAAAGATGTTACTTTTTATCAGGCCGGTGCCACAGCTCTCCATCCCGAAAAGCGCACCGTCATTTGCCGGAATAGCGCCGATGCACAAACCTTTGAACTGCATTACGATACTTTAGTCATCGCGGTCGGAGCCGTAAATAATACGTTTAAAATTCCCGGTGTAGCGGAATACGCTTATTTTCTCAAAGAACTTCGCGATGCCCGGCGCATTCGCCAGCGTATCATTGATAATTTCGAACGCGCATCCACACCCGGTTTGGACGCGGCCGAAATGCAACGTCTGCTGCACATCGTCGTCGTTGGCGGTGGCCCGACCGGGGTCGAATTCGCCGCAGAAATGGCCGATTTTTTGGAAGAAGAATTAGAAAAGGGATTTCCACATCTTGTCGGTATGGCTAAAATCACTCTTATTGAGGCCGGTAAACAAATCCTGAGCGCTTTTGATCATACCGTCTCGGAATATGCCATCAAACTTTTCAATCGTCGCCGTGTTACCATTCTTACAGGCAAGTCAGTCAAAGAAGTGACGGCACAAGAACTCACATTGCACGACGGCACCCAATTTTCGCATGGGTTGGTGGTATGGTCCACCGGCAACGGGCCAACCGATTTCGTGCAAAGTTTATCATGCCCTAAAGATCGTGCCGGACGCATTTTGGTGGATTCTTTTTTTAGGGTCAAAGATAACCCCGATATCTATGCGCTCGGCGATTGCGCTACGACGGAGGAAAAGTCTTTGATCGCGACGGCACAGGTGGCTAATCAAGGCGGAAAATATTTGGCAAACTATCTCAATCAGCTTGCCAGAGGAAAATCGGCGGAATCATTAAAACCGTTTGTTTATAAACATCTGGGCATGCTGGCGTATATCGGCGATAATCGGGCCGTTGCCGATTTTGATGCGACCACCTCGCAAGGTTTTGCAACATGGATTTTCTGGAGATCCGCGTATCTGACCAAACTCGTCAGTTTAAAAAACAAAGCCATGGTGTTGTTTGATTGGGCCAAAGCGTTTCTTTTTGGCCGTGATGTGAGTCGGTTTTGATCGAAAGGCATAGCTACACAGTTAATCGTTCCCAAGCGGAAAATATCTTACGTAATCGAAAAAAAAGTCGTCAGATTATTCATCAGCACCTCTTCACTTGGCATCCGCAAAGCCTGAACCGGCAGTGAACGCATGAAATACGATCCGTAACTTTTAGTTACCACGCGATTATCAAAAACAAGAGCAACGCCGCGATCCGAGCGGCTGCGAATCAATCGGCCGAACCCTTGGCGAAATTTGATCACCGCTTCCGGTACCGAATAATCAAAAAATGATTTTCCGCCTTGCGCGTCAATACGCTCCATCTTGGCCGCCACCAGCGGATCGGACGGAACTTCAAACGGCAACTTGGTAATAACCAAAATTTCCAAAGCACTTCCCGGCACATCCACACCTTCCCAAAAACTATCCGTTCCGAAAAGTACCGACACGCGTTCCCGTCGAAAATGCTCCGTCAGTTGTGTACGCGACGCATCGCGTCCCTGCATGAGAAGCGGAATACCTGCCGCATTCAACGGATCACGCAGTTGATAATAACAACTGTTCATCATCTGATACGACGTAAAAAGCACCAGCATGCCGCGCCGCGTTTCGAGCGTAATGCGCTTCAGGAGTTCGGCACACGCGTCGTTGTACTTCGGTGATTGCGGTTCCGGCAAAAATGTCGGCACCAGAATGCGGCTTTGATTTTTATAGTCAAATGGCGAATCGGCGGTAAATTCCTGCACTTTTTCTGAACGCATCGCATCCAAACCGATACGGCGTTTGTAATAATTAAATTGCCCCGCCACGGACAATGTGGCCGACGAAAATACACAGGTTTTTAATTTTTCTAAAAGTGTGTTTCGTAAAATATCCGCGATATTGAGCGGCACGGCATAAAACCGCATGTCGTAAGAACGCTCCTTGGGTGGCATTTCGTACCAATACACATAATCTTTATTTGCACCTTCCGTCAGAAAATCCACGGTCTTGAGCAGCGCATCCAATTCATCCGTGCGCAGTATAATAAGATCACGCATTTCTTCTGCACCGTCCATCGCATCCGTCGGCCACTGGCGCATCGTTTCGCTCAATACATCCAACGCCTGATGCAGCTTGACTGCTTTTTCATGCATCAGATCCACATCATCGGCAACCCGCAACAGCAAACTGTCTGTCGGGCCGTAACGCACGCGGCGTTCTCCGCGCACGGCTTTATCGCCTTGCATGGCAAATTCTGTTTTGCGCAGCGCCTCGGTGGTCAACCGCTGAAACAGTGCTTGCGCCGCGAGCCAAAACTGTACGCACGCATCCGTCCCCGTCTGTATCTGTGATAAGAATGCCGACTGAAGCGCATCCGACAAACGGCTTTTCTGAAGCTTCTGCCGAAGCTGAATCAATACGCCGGTTTCCGTCTGATCGCGCTCGTATAGCTTGGAAGTCAGACCGCGCACCGCCCACAGCGAAAACTCGGCGCCGAGATAATTCTGCGCCACTTTTTCGACATTATGCGCTTCATCTAGCACAAGGTTATGGTAATCGCCCAATATCGCGTTATCGGAAACAAGATCGGAAAAAAGCAAGGCATGGTTGACGACGACGACATGCGCTTGTTTGGCTTCTTCGCGGATTTTACGAACAAAACAATCTTCGGAACGGCTGCAGCGCTGCGCCTGACAATATGCGCTTTCGGAGGCGAGTTTGTGCCACACGCCGGGATTGGCCTCGGCCTGAAATCCTACGCATTCGCTGATGTCTCCCGTCCGGGTTCTATGAATCCAAAACAAAATCGGTAATAATTTTTCACGCTCCTGCGGCTGTACATGACTACCGGCATCGGCCGTGATGTGCGTCCATTTTTTCATACAGATATAATTGCTCCGACCTTTGAGCAACACGGCGCGGAATCCGAATGGCAGCGTGCGAGCCAGAAGCGGAATGTCTTTGTAAAAAAGTTGATCCTGAAGATTTTTGGTGTGCGTACTGATAACGACTTGTTCACCCAAAGCGTTATTGTACGATGCCCAGTGGATTGCCGGGATCAGATACGCCAGCGATTTGCCGGTACCTGTACCCGCCTCTGCAAGAATATGCTGCGACGCGTTGAATGCGGAATTGATCGCAACCGTGAGGCGCGTTTGTTCGGCGCGCTCTTCGTACGCTTCCATACTACGGCTCAGTCCGCCTTGCGGTGAGAAAAAACGGCGTATGTCGCTGTCGGGAACCGAATGGATCGTATCGGAAAAAAAGCCCCCGTCGGCCACACCGATTACATTGGGTGCTGGTGTCGGCCACTGCACTTCGGGGAAAATGAAATGAATATTTTTACCATCCCGAATATAGTCCGCCAAACCGCGCAGAATGCGTTTCAGCGGGCTTTTACTGTGCTCCAAAAAGCGGTTGGCCTGCGAAACGATACGCGGTTCCATGCGTGCAAGCGATTCGATCAACTGGTAAAAGATCAATATGACGGCTTCGCTCGACGCGGGGTTTTCACCTTCGGGAAAAGTAAAGTACACCGCCAATTCTTCGAGCGTAGCAAATGAGATCACCGGCAAAAGTGTTGAAGCCAACCGCTGCAAATCCCAACATTCATTCATCAGGAAAGGCGAAGCACGATCTTTATTATCATACATCGCGTGGAATGACGCGTGCAAAAAATCTATGTCCGCCGACGAAAATAAAACTAGCGGCACATCCCCGATCGTATCTTGTAAACGGCGTAACACCGCTTCGCGCGTATCATCGGAAGCGCAGGCTTCGTCCAATACGACGGTGATTTTTCCATCGATAAATTGCGCTACGGCGACGTGCGTGATCGCATCTTCCCAGATGTCACCTCCCGTGCGACGAAGCGCGATCCCGTAAAAATGTTGGAGCCGGATGGCGGATAATAATGATTTCAAAAGCGGTATTTTGTTTTATGGTGCGACTGCAAAATCCGATCGGCATTCCGCGCAACAAAAACAATTCCGAATTGACAATGCGCGGTGCTGTAGCTAAATTTATCAAAATTCATGAGAAATGAAACGGCTATGACGGACGAATTTAAAACACAATGTGTAACGCTGGCACGTGAAATCCAAGAAGCCCTGACAACGCTGGAAGTGGCGGCCGATCCGAGTTCAGAAGAACGTGAACGCATCGAGGCGAAAAATGTAGTCGCCAATGTCCTGCGCAGCTATAAAAGCTTGATCGAAAATCTGAGCGGCACGGATAAAACAGAAGCCAGCAAACTGCTGCACAAAAAAATCGAAGATATGGCGTTGAAAGCTAAACATCTTCGCTAGTCGCAGGTTTATCAATACCCTTCGATCTCCCGCTTAAGCCCTTCCTCCGGTGCGAGCAGTTTCGTCGTTAATATGTTTTGCGCTTGCGTTATTTTCAGCGATACATTAGCCGGTCGTTTGGCGCCGCCGGGCATCTGTGCCATTGTTATTTTTTTAATGCTGGGATTTTTAACCTGCATCGCACGCGCCAGTATTTGACCAAACTCATAACGGCTCACCGCCTGCGGGCCGCCTAAGTGCAAAAGCCCTTCAAACGATAAACCCGCCAGTTCCAACAAACAAGCCGCCGCATTGGATGCCGACATCACCGAACGGATTTGATCGGTGAACAATTTCAATTCCGACGACTGACGCAATGCCCTGGTCATTTCTGTGAAAAAATTTTCTTTACCGTTGAGATTGGAACCGTACAGATTGGCTAACCGCACAATTACAAAATGACCGTCTTTCATCACTTCGCGTACGGCCTGTTCCCCTTCGAGCTTGCTGTCTGCATAAAAATTGAGCGGCTGCGGCGTATCGCTTTCCGCGTAATTTCCTTGCACCCCGTCAAACACCAGATCGGTCGACGTATAGATCAGTCGCGCTTTGTTTTGCGCGGCGTACTCCGCAAGGCTTTGCGTAACAGATACATTGACTTGCCAGGCTTCTAATTTATTCTTTTCACAAATATCCGGCGATGCCAATGCCAATGTATGTAGAATATGTGTCGGCGCGATACGCTCGATGATTGCACCTACGGGTTGGCGTGCATCCATCGGGTACCAAAAGACCTTGTGAAAATTGGGACGCTGGGAATAGTTGGTCGCATGGACTTCATCCCACGCGCCGGAGGCGATAGCCTGACGTACCAAATGGCTTCCGAGCGTACCCGTACCGCCGGTGATCAGTAGTTTTTTGGCCATACGAATTTACGTAAACCAAGATTTGAACCAACGCGGGCCGCGGCGACGCGTCAGAAATTGAGGATATTCCGTTTTGAGCCAGTGCTGTGCTTCCGCGTAGTGCACAAAACGTTTTTCTTCCTGCTGAAATGCGCGCGAATGAATGATCTGCCGCCCTTCGTCATACACGACGGGGTGCTTGTGATGCAGCATTTCATGATATACGATCGCCGTGACGACAGCCGGCGGAACGTCCGGGTGATCCAGCACCGGACTCATAATGATCATCTGTGCCGATCGGTCATAGTGCCCAAGGCGTGTTCGTGCTTTTTGCAAACTCCATCCGATCTGCACCTGCGCCATATTCCGATCAAAATACACGGCATCCAGTTGATCTTTAATCTGCGCGAGATCGTACACCCGTCCTTTTGGCGGGGCAAACCGTTTGACTGTAGGCTTAGTTCCAGTTTCCTTTTCCCGGCTCAGACGCCATTCCGCGTCTTTGTAATACTGCAAGATCGTATCCGGACAACGCACGCCAAAAATTTTGGACCACAGCACATGCGCCAATGCTTCAAAAAATTGCGCCGGTTCCGTACGCGCAATGGCGCTGATACGCACGCGAGCCGTATGATCCCGGATTTGCATCGTATGTTTAAACTGTGTGTAGTTATAAAATGACACTTCGATGCGCGTCACCGAAATCCATCGTCGGCTCTGCGACTTGTATGTACGATACACCGATAAAAAGATGGCTTGCACGGACTCGACCGCGTCGTTCGGAACAAGCGTATCCTGCGCTTCCGTACGATTGAGCCGAGGAAGATGATACAGATGAAAGTCTAATTGACGCAGTTTGGTGTCTCCCATATAGCCAACCTAAGAACGGGCATGCAAAAAAGCAAGGCTGAGCTGTAATGGGGTATGTTCGCTTGACAAGTTGATCGATAGATCGCACTTCATACCTCTTCTCGATCAAAAAACCTCACAATAACCCATTCTATTCTCAATCACAGCTTAAACGAACTATTGCCCCAGCATGAGACAGTCCTCCCGTCATGATACATTAACTCAATACTACATCTTTATGTAAAATAACCATAAGACTTTGAAATAAAATGACTTATGCGTACCGAAAAATGCGGCATAACATTTGTTAATAAATAAACCGAGCAAAAAACAATAACTTCTGTACAAGAATTAGATGATGCATACTATGGAAATCATGTCGGAAAACATTCAAGGAGACGAAATGGCGAGCAAGGGCAGAGTCGCTTTACGGGCTTTGGGATTTATGATACTGGCGCTGATCATTGCCTCGATTGCCGTGATATTCAATGCACCTTCGATACTGATGGGTATTACCGGGATTCTTTTTCCAATCGGGCTTTTTATCATGCTGCTTGTCGCGTTTTACCTTTTAATCCTGAGCACCAAAGGCTGAAGCATTACATCGGTTACAATATTGCTAATCGAGTTTTAATTTCTCCCGTTCTTTTTATCTACTGTTTATCCTGATGTTTTTCAGCGAATAGCGCCTACCCCGAATTCCGGATATTTCCTCTTTTGATTTTGCACATTCGTTTCTTTTTTTCTATACTCTTCTTAAAAAATTCCTTCAAAAATGCCTGCATCCTCGAGTAAAACACTTCGACGCCTTGATTATTTTTTCATTCTCCGACCTATTTTATTCATTCCCGGTTGGACTACGACATTAGCAGGATATATGGCGGCTACAGGCCAAGCAAAGCATTGGCCGGTATGGAACGGGTTATGGTATCCGGATATGATGGGACTCTTTATTTCCACGGCCATGCTGATGGGCAGCGGATTTTTGGTCAATCAGCTGCGCGATATCGAAACCGATCGTATTAATAAAAAACTTTTTTTTCTTCACGACGGTTCAGTAAATCCCCGCATACTTATTTTACAAGCCATTTTATTATCCGTCGGTTGTTTAGTGATGGCTTCATTTTGGGGTGAACGCATGCTGGTCGTTCATTTTTTCGGCTGGCTTTTGATTGCGGTTTTATACAATCTCCCGCCGTTTCGCCTCAAAGATCGGGCCGTGACGGGACTTTTAGCGAATGCCGGTATGGGCGTTTTTGCGTTGGCTTACGGATGGGCACTGAGCGATCAATCCTGGCTTTTATTTTTGATAACGGGGTTTCCCTATTTTATTTTCAATGGAGCGCTTTGCGTTCTCACAATGATCCCCGATACGGAAGGCGATGCGGCTACATCCAAAAAAACATTCACCGTGCGATACGGCGTTACGTTTAGTATGTATACGGCATTTATTCTTTTTTGTATAGCAGCTATCACGGCTTTCATTCTGGACCAATACGTGCTGCTCGTCGTTTTGGTATCCGTCATCCCGATGTTTATTTTTATGGTCATTCGTAAAACAAAACCCGATGCAATTCGTGCTTTGAAATTCAGCATATTTTCTTTTACTTCTTTAGTCGCGATGTATTTTCCTTTTTATATTATCCTGTTGATCTTTCTTTTTGTATGTACGCGATGGTATTTCAAAGCGCGGTTTGATTTTGATTATCCCAATTTACAAGGCCGGTAGTTATGCGTTCCTTTTTTTCATACGTGATCGCCATGTGTATAATAATAGCCGCATGCGCGTTGATCCCCGTCGAACGGTTTTTTCATTATATCATGGACACGGGCAGCATCGAACAAACCGTACGTCAGTCCGGTTTGTACGGTAAACTGATACAACAGGCTACACGTAATGTGACGCAGCATCGGCAGTTTAAAAAACTCGAATCTACGGCGCTGGCGTTAAGCACGGAGGAAATACAGCGGTTGATGACTAAAACCTTTGCCGAGGATTGGTTTTACACGTCCCTCCGCACGGCGCATCTTGATCTGATCAACCCGCTTAATGCAGAACCTTCCCAAAATGATCATGTCGGTTATGTCATCATCACCGATAAAAAAGATTTGTTGCTCGAAAATCTGGTACAGATCATCGAAAACAAGATGGATGCTTTGCCGGAATGTTCACCCCGGCAAACCCTTGCTATGGCCGGACAGTATATGCGGAATAACGGCAAAATTACGCTGGATAAAATAAAACTGGACTGTAAACCGCCGCAGTCACTTGCCTCGGAGGTGCGCGCTATCATACGCCAGGAAGTTTCACAAGGACTCACGGCGTTACCGGATACCATCTACTATTTACAGTGGATGGATGAAAAAAATTCGAAAATGCAGCATAAGGACTTTATTGAAGCGGGCACTACGATGCGCAATGTCCGTTTAGGTAGCATCATCCTGCTTTTTGCAGGAATGCTCATACTCGTGGTGATCAATTTTAACAACAAAAAACAACTCCTCGTGCGCACGGCTTTACCTCTGATACTCACAGGGCTTTTATTGGGTGGCGGTGTATGGTTTGGAATCCGATATTTTGAGGACCCGACCCATGCGGATATATTTAAGATAGAGGGGCCTGCGACGATTAATAAACAACCTATGAACACCGACACGGCCAATATCATATTGGGTGTGGTAAAAACATTTTTTCTGGACTACATGCGCAGTATTTTTTACACCTGCTTGGTCATTGGCAGTATCGGCCTGATGATGCTGGTGAGCAGCCGCTATGTGCACGACGAACATACGGAGACCGGCGCCTCATGAAAGGTTTCCTCCATGCCGCACTGACAGCGCTCGAACGTTACAACCGCATCGCTATCGCTACTGTAGTACGTGCCAGCGGCTCTACACCGCGCGCCGCCGGTGCCAAAATGCTCATTTTTCCGGATGGCACGGCACAGTTTACTATAGGCGGCGGACTTTTCGAATCTCTGGTAATCAAAGACGCTTTAGAAGTTTTACAATCCGGCAAACCCATAACCCGCACATATGCGTTCACACTCGACGGTCAGCATGCCATCGGTGCCGTGTGCGGCGGAAGTGTGGAGGTTTTAATCGAAGCGATGCACAATACCCCTCAACTCTGGATTATCGGCGGCGGTCATATCGGGCAAGCTCTGATGCGAGCGGCTGCACCGCTGCATTTCACGATCAATCTTTTTGAAGATCGTGCCGAATACGCACGTACGCCGCATGACTTGCCGCACGTGCGTGCACATCATGTCGCGGCCGACTACCATGATATGCCCGAGCCGGGCGATGACACGTTTGTGTGCATCGTCACCAAAGGTTATATCACGGACGAAGCCGCACTCCGTCGCGTAATTCGCAGCCGCGCTCACTACATCGGTTTTCTCGGCAGCCGACGCAAAATCCACACCGTTTTTGAAAATATGAAGCGCGACGGATTTGAAGACAAATTATTCGAACGTATATACGCCCCGATTGGCGAGTCAATTCATGCCGACGCTCCGGAAGAGATCGCGATCAGTATTCTTGCGCAGATCATTCGTGTAAAAAATCAGGTATTCACCGTTGAATCATGACTGGGATAACATAAAAAACTGGTCGCTCGCCCGCGGCAACTTTCATACGACCGGTTACACCATCATCACACTGGACGCGATCGGTTCGACCAACGAATACCTCAAACAACTCTGGCGTGATGAAAAAGCGCAACACGGATGCCTCGTCATAGCCGATACCCAGACGGCCGGCAAAGGACGCCTGGGACGCACTTGGGAATCACCGCCCGGTTCAGGTTTATGGATGTCCCTGCTTATCAAACCTTCGCTGTCGCCGGATAAACATTTTGCCTATTCTTTTGCAGCGGCTGTCGCTGTCGCTGAAGCCATCGAACAGACTACACGTCTTCGCCCCGAGCTCAAATGGCCCAATGATGTTTTGCTTTGCCAAAAAAAATGCTGCGGCATTTTACTGGAATCGGTTACAACCGGTTCTGAACCATGGATTATCGTCGGCATCGGCATCAATGTGACGCAAGAGAGTTTTCCCGACGCCTTATCGGATACGGCGATCTCGCTTCAGCAGGCTCACGCCGCACCCGTACATCGCCTTCAATTATTACAAAATTTGATTCCCGCACTGCAATCTAATTTCAGTTCAGACAGCCGTGAAATTTTGATCAAATGGCAATCCTACTGCCGTATGTTTGGCGCCATGGTCAGCGTGTTTCAGCAAGATAGTGTGATGGAAGCTAAAGCCGTCGGCTTAGCTCCGGACGGAGGATTGGTCGTAGAAAATGAGGGAAAACGAATAAAAGTATATGCGGCCGATGTCAAAATACGTTTAAAAAACTAACGCCCTACGCGATACCGTTGCACGGCGGATTCTCCCAACAAAAGCCCCAGCACCGCCGACGACATTAATACCAGTACGTTCATAAAAAACAGTTCGGCCAGTTCGTGAGCATGGTGTGCAAACGACGAAACGGCTATGGTATTGAGTATGAGAAATAATGAAGGAATAGACCACTTACGAATGAGATAACACATACGAATGTGTGTATTGTCGCGCCAGATCGAGGGATTGGCCCACCCGTTGCGGGCCGCTAAAACCCGCTCGGATACGATCAGTAAGATAAAAAATTCGATACAGGATAGGATAAAATATTCGCTCATAATGCCTTTATCCGCTGTGATAACTTCAAGAACATTATACATGCGATGTACCTTTCCGGTTAAGTTTTTTTTAACTTTTTAGGCAATCCGATTTAATAGTTTTTTCAATTCAGGTCCGATGCGGTGGCGCACCGATTCATCGTCCAAAGTTACCATGCGCCGGTCTTTCATCAGCACCTTTCCATCCACCACGACCGTACGGACATCCGTACTTTTGGCTGAGTAGACAATTTGCGAATACAGGTTTTCCTCCGGGCGGGAGTGAATTTCATCCAACTGCATGATGATCAGATCGGCGCGTTTGCCGGTTTCAAGGCTTCCGATTTCATCCGACAAACCCAATGTTTTTGCACCGCCCAAAGTGGCCATAGTATACACTTCTTCCGCCGTGATCGAGCGCGGGCCGAGACGCGGTTTCTGCAAAAGTGCAGCCAGTCGCATTTCCTGAAACATATCCAAATTATTATTGCACGGAGCGCCATCCGCACCTAAGGATACCGTCACACCAAGACCCAGCAATTCGGGAACATGGGCTATGCCCGAGCCGAGTTTGAGATTAGACGAAGGGCAATGCATCACTTTGGTGCCGGTATCACGCAGGATATGGCGTTCTGTTTCATTGAGGTGAATGCAATGCGCAAGGCACAGCCGCTCGCCGGTGAGGCGTATATCATGAAAATATTCGACATTGGGCGTGCCGCATTTTTTGATCACTTCGGCCAGTTCGCCGCGGTTTTCAGACGCGTGCGTATGCACCAGCAGGCCGTATTCTTCGGATAAGTCACGCACTTCGCAAAGTAATTCTTCACTGCACGAGAGCACAAAGCGCGGCGCGAAGGCAAACCGTAGGCGCCCGTCCGAGCGCCGATGCCAGTATCGCATGAGATGCAGGCTCTCTTCGACAGACCATGCCCGCGTTTCGATCAACCCTTTGGGCGCACCGGGACAGTCGTCCATCATCGCTTTGCCGCACAACGCACGAATTCCGGAACGGTCCATCGCTTCAAAAATATGATCCGTATGATGCACCGTGCCCATATCCATGATCGTCGTCGTGCCTCCGCGAATCAATTCCGTTAACCCCATTTCTGCCGACAGCCGGATGGAAGCCGGGTTATGCGCCGCTTCGAAAGGCCAGATTTTAAGCTTGAGCCAATCAAGCAGTTCGAGATCATCGGCTAAATTACGGAACAGGGTCTGACAAAGGTGAATATGTGTCTGTACGAAGCCGGGCGCAACGATACAGCCTTGGGCATCAATGACCCGCACGCGGGATCCGGACGGTACGCGAATTTTTCCGATCTTGCGAATGATGGCGCCGTCAATGAGAACATCGGCTTTGACGATGTCCCGGGCGGAATTCATCGTAATCACAGTGCCGTTTTTGATAAGTGTTAATGCCATAATTTTTATTTATGTGCTTGTCGGATTAGCTCTTTTGAATACTCAGAAACGGAGTCTGAGATGACAAGCCGGTTTGTTTTTATGATCGTGTAAGTGCATGGAGCAAAATGCCGCATGATACTGCCGCATTCAACGATTCACCGCGGCCATATTTTTCGATGGCCATCAGCTGAATGGGCGCGGATCGAACTTCATCGGACAATCCGTGCGCCTCGCTTCCGATGATCAACGCCCAGGGCGCGAGCATCTTCGGCGGTATTTTTTCGCCATGCATATCCGCCGCCAAAACGGTGTACTTTTTTTTCAATAACGTTTCGATCGTTGTACGGAGTGAAGCATTTTCCACTATATGCAAACGAAAGATACTACCCATTGTGGCCCGCACGGCTTTAGGGCTGAAAGCCTCCGCGCAGGAAGGACTCAAATACACATGGTCCACGCCAAACCAATCCGCACTGCGCAACATCGTTCCCAGATTACCGGGATCTGCGATCTGATCAAGGATAAGGACATTACCCAAAGATGCTCTGCCATTTTCGTCTATCGCAGCAGGTTTTCTTATCGCGGCGACGATACCTTGGGCATGCTCCGTATCCGAAAGTTTTTTAATATCCAGACTGGAAGCTAACCATGTGCTAGCGCCAAATTTCTTCTTCAGAAATTCCGCAGCCTGCGGATGAGCTTCCAAAAAGGGTGTGTCCACGGCGATCCATTCGGCTTCCCATCCGGAGGATGAAAATTCCTCAAATAACCTGACACCTTCGATGTGAAATAATGCCTTTTGTTTCCGGGTGCGTTTGTCGAGCACTTCGGAATATTCTTTGACTTGCAGTTTGGTTAGACGCGGAAAAGGCATCGTTTAATTTTTAAGAACCGTAAAAAGAAAGGACTCAGACCAAAACGCGGCGCGAACTTTTTTCGTACCACGCACGGATAAAATCAACGACATCCGATGTGGATGTGCCGGGACCGAATATTTTTTGAACTCCTGTTTTCTCCAGTGCGGCGGCATCTTCATCCGGTATGATACCTCCGCCGATAACTAACACATCATCGAGTTCGGCCTCTTTGATTTGTGTCATTATTTTAGGAAAGAGGGTCATGTGCGAACCTGAAAGAATGCTTAACGCAATTACGTCCACGTCTTCCTGCAACGCCGCCTGCACGATCATCTCCGGCGTTTGACGCAGACCGGTATATATGACTTCCATGCCGGCATCCCGCAATGCGCTGGCAATGATTTTGGCACCACGGTCATGACCGTCTAAGCCGGGTTTGGCCACTAAAACTTTGATCGGTTTCATACAAAACTCACTTATGTTTCCAACTTCCGATATATTCTACAAGCGATTTTATCTGTGCTTCATCCAGCGGACCTCCGGCGCTTTTGGCAAAACCGCGCATCATGACATTGGACGGCGATCCTTTGGCGATACGCTCCTGCAGCAGCGACGCATCCGCACGATTGAGAAATTCACCGCCACGCAAAGGCTGCGCTACGGCGCCGCGACCGTCTGCACCGTGACACATCGCACACGACACATCAAATAAATCTTTACCAAACTTTCCAACACCGGGTTCGACATGGCAATTAGCACATTTGCCTTCGAAATACGAACCGTGCATATCGCCTTCGACTTCCGGATGCATGGCGCTGGATTTTTTCATCCCGCCGGTATGAGCGGAACCGTTACCTTCGACTTTGACGACAAGATTGAGCTGGGTGACGGGATTATCGGCGCTATTGGAAAAAACAGTAATCGTTTTGTGAATGTTTCCGACTTTGCCGCGTGAATTGAAGGTTGCTTTGATCTCGCCCTTACCGTTCGGCGGTATGATATCGGAACTGAGTAAAGCCGCCGTACAACCACAGGATGCTTTGACGTTTTGAATTTTGAGTGTGTCATCGCCGGCATTGGAAAAAGAAAAAACACCATCTACGATATCGCCTTCCCGTATTACGCCAAGGTCTAATGTTTCCGATGCAAAAACAATACGTGCTCCCTTTTTACCATCCCGAGGTTTAGTGGATAATTTTGTATTGGATGACAAAAAAAATCCTAAGGCGAACAAAACACCCGTAAAAAAAAGTAATGAAATTTTTTCCCGCATAATTTTAAATCAATTTAAAGTTCCCATGAAGAGATTTTGGTTACCTGTAAAAATACGTATTCACTAAAATACATGCAAGTCTTAATGTTTACAAAAGTTTACGTATATAAAAAAACAAACCCAAGCGTCAAATATTCAGTTAATGACACCACGCTTATAAATAAAAGCTAATTGCCAATTCATAAAACGAATAAAAACTTAACCACTTAACTCAATTCTAAAATGTGGCAAATTCTGAGCCAATACTACATATCATCGTTGCTTTTAGCTCGTGAATGAAATATCTTAATTTGAGCAAAAAGCGAGCCAAAAGAATTCACATTAGTAGTATGTTAAAACATGGCGATAATAACCACAGAAGCGGTGATATTGCGGTCAATGCCGTATCGCGAAACGAGCAAGATCGTCACAGCGCTGACCAAAGATCACGGCAAACTTAGTCTTATCGCACGCGGGGCGCGCGACACCAAAAGCAAATACGGCGGAGCGCTGGAGCTTTTTAATCATATCTCGGTCATTTATTACGAACGCGCCAATCGGGATATGTTTTATATATCCGACGCGTCGGTTATTCGCGGGTTTACTCATATTCAAAAAGATCTCTCCCGCACCTATATCGCGATGGCAATTTTGGAGATGGCTAACCGCGTCGTGCACGGCAACGAAGAGCATCAAGGATTTTTCGAATTGATCCTGCAAACGCTCGCCGGACTGCATGAAGAGCAGCGTCCTAAAAACGGGTTGCTTTTTTTTCTGATGGCGATGGCCGATAATTTGGGATTTACGATGGACTTTGAGAACTGTGATTTTTGCGATAACCGTGTTAAGAATAAAGACATCCTGCGTTTCAATTCCGATCGCGGAAGATTAGTTTGCGGCGAATGTCCGCGTGAATTTCACGTACACGATACGCCGGCATTATCCAAAGAAAGTATCGCCGTGATGGCGCATCTGGCGCGGTGCCGAGGTCGCGGCGTGTATAATCTGACGATCAGCGAACGCAGTACTCAGGAAGTATTTCAGGTATTACTTCAGCACTTGCAACGTCATATTGACGAATTGCGGACGCTTCAAACTTTGGCGTATTTACGATTATGAAATATTGGTTCATTATAACGTACACAACTTTGTTGAGTTGTACAGCGCTGACTGAAAAAGAAGACCTGCCGGCCGGCGAAAAACCGGACCGCCCCGGGCAGGAAGGTTGGAACTCGGTGGCCGTGTTTAGCTCGGGCGGCGTGAAAGACGCAGAATTACATTTTGCACACATGCAGAAATGGGATACCAAACAATTGACGACTTTTCGAAACGGACTGCGCGTGGAGTTTTTTGAAAAAGGCACGCACAGCGCGACACTGACTTCGGACAGCGGCGAAATTCGCTCCAATACCAATAATCTTTTCGCCTATGGCAATGTCGTGATCGTTTCCGACAGCGGCGTATCCATGCAAACCGAAAAAATTTATTGGGATCATCAGAAACAACGCATTTTCGCCGACGGACTCGTCACCATGACGACCGACGAGGATACGTTACGCGGGTACCAGTTCGAATCCAATAAAGATTTGACCAACTGGAAAATGAAAAATGCAAGCGGTCGTTCGGCACGGGATATTGATCTGCGTACAGGTACCGTCAAGCCCAAGACTACACGCCGTAACGATACGGAGCTTGATAAGGAGATGGACGCCATGATCAAGGAGCGTCCGTGAGATCCTTTTGCTACTTCATCATATTCTTATGCTTCTTCGCGGTGGCGCATTCTCTTTGGGCACAGCAAAATGAAGATTACAAGCCGCTCAAACTGGATGAGGCCGACGAAATCGAAAACCAGCGCATTGACGGCAAAGATGTGATGAAGGCACGCGGCGACGTACGTTTTTCGCATGACACATTGACGGCGACGTGCGATCAGGCTGCTTTTTTTCGCGAAATGCAGACGGCGATCCTCATCGGCAACGTGGTGCTCAATGACCGCCACCGTACGATTTACTGCGAAAAAGCGCGTTATTACGCCCGGCAAAAAAGAGCCGTATGCGAAGGCAATGTGATTTTCGTAGATCGCGCAACGACACTGGTGGCCGATTCGCTCGTGTACTTTACCCAAAGCGAACAATTAACGGCGCAAGGTCAGGTTGTGATTTACGACAGCACAGAAGAAATGACCATGTATGGCGAACGCGGATTTTATGATGCTAAACGTAGATATGCGAACGCGACCGGACACCCTTATATGATCCAATTTGACAGTACCCATTATAAAGGTCAAAATATCGCCCGCCTGAGTCGCGGCATATATACCCAGCCGCCGCGTGACAGTGTAACCGGTAAACCCGTGCGTTTTTCGCCGGATGAACAAATCACGGCGCGCGGGCTTTTCGTCGAAGTATATCAGGACAGCCATCTCGTCGATGTGCGCGACAGCGTGGAATTTTTACGTGAAAAACTTCGAACCACATCCGGCAAAGCGCGTTATCACACCAAAAAAGAATTTCTGACGCTGCAGAAAGAACCGATCGCCGATTATGCACTCAACCGTATGGTCGGTGATTCGATGATCGTTCAGTTTCGCAAACGCGCGATCGAAACCATGTATGTCATCGGAAATGCCATAGCCACTTCGTCGGTGGATACGCTGGGCACGATGGTCAATACGCTCCAAGCCAAACAAATCACCATGCATGTCAAAGATAAACACCTGGATGTGATGGAAGCGCAGGGAAATGCGTATAATGTATATTATCTCGAAGGCCGGGAGGGCGCCAATCGCATATCCGGTCCTAACATGAGTTTGTTTTTTGATACCAAAGGAAAATTACGTAATTTTCGCGTGGATGGCGGAGCCGAAGGCACCTATTTTCCCGAAAACCTGAAGAATCGAATCGAAAAACCATGAGCGAAACCGTACAACACGAACAACCCAGTTTACCGGCATTGGCCGATTATATTGATCACCAATCGGATCAGAAAAAAACATTGCGTGCCGAGGGATTGCTCAAACGCTACGGCAGCCGCACCGTCGTCAATGGCGTGAACGTACAGGTCACGCAGGGTGAAATCGTCGGACTTCTCGGTCCTAATGGCGCCGGAAAAACCACTACGTTTTACATGATTACGGGTATGATCAAGCCTAATCACGGCTCGGTCTTTCTTGATGAAAAAAAGATAACCACGATCGCCATGTACCGCCGTGCACAATTAGGCGTCGGCTACCTTGCGCAGGAAGCTTCCATTTTCCGAAAGCTCTCCGTCGAAGATAATATCATGGCCATCCTCGAGACGCTGCCCTTGAAACGGAAAGCCCGTCGCGAGCGGCTTGATCAACTGCTGGAAGACATGCGCATCACGCACATTCGCAAGAGTAAAGGTTATGCACTTTCCGGCGGCGAACGGCGGCGCACCGAAATCGCACGTGCCCTGGTCACCAATCCGCGCTTTCTTCTTCTGGACGAACCTTTTGCCGGCATTGATCCGATCGCCGTTGAGGACATCCAGTCCATCGTGCAAGGGTTAAAATCACGCGGCATCGGTATTCTCATCACGGATCACAACGTGCACGAAACCTTGGCCATCACCGACCGCGCATACCTGCTATTTGACGGACGCGTACTCAAAAGCGGAACGGCACAATTTCTGGCCGACGACCCCGAAGCGCGTAAATTGTATCTCGGCGATAAATTCAAATTGAGGGATTAGATCAGGATTATGGCACAGGGGATGAAACAAATACTCAGCCAGCAAATGAAGCTGTCACCACAACAGGTGATGCTATCCAGCTTGCTGCAGTTACCTATCACCGCGCTGGAACAACGGCTCAAACAGGAGCTAGAACAAAACCCGTTGCTCGAAGAATCGCAGGAACTCGAAGAACTGCAAGACGAGGAAATGGAACTCGAACAGACGCAAGAAAAACCTGAACTGAAACAGGAACAGGAAAAACCCGAAGACGTGGCCAAAGAGGAAGAAGTTGCTATCCAGGCAGAAAAAGACAAAGAGAAAAAAGAGGAAGAAGAAGTCGATTGGGCCAAAATCCTCAACGACGACAGTTCGTTTGAGATACGAATGCCCCGCGGCCAGGGCGAAGACGACGATGATCAGGAATGGATCCAACCGGACAAAATATCGCTCAGCGATCATTTACTCGAACAACTGCGGTGGACTTCGCTGACTGAAGAACAACGCCGTATCGCGGAATATATCATCTGGAATCTGAATGAAGACGGATATTTTGTGATGGATGATCCGCTCACCGGCGAAACACCGATCGCCGATGAAGTGCAGCGCTTTACCGAAGCCGTTGGTGAATTTCGTGACGATACGTTGCTGGCCGATAAACCGGACGAACCCGCGGAAGAATCTGAACGCAAAACGACACATAGAAAAAAAACAACACCTAAAATTGATGCGGTACAATTCGTCGCGGATGAATTTCAAACCACGGCCGAAGCCGTCGAAAAAATATTAAAAACCATCCATACGTTTGATCCGCCGGGCATCGGTGCGCGCCATCTCAAAGAGTGCATTCTGATCCAGCTGTATCGGCGTAAAGAATCGGACGGATTTTATCAAAACGGCACGGATATCACTATACGCATCATGCATGAAGCCTATGAAGATTTTATCAATCGCCGGTACGATAAAGTCGCTAAAATGCTAAATATTCCCATAGACGCCATCAAACACAGCATCAGCGAAGTACTTTCGATCAATCCCAAACCCGGCGAAGGATATATTACGCCGGAACAAAACTATATCACGCCCGATGCCGCCGTCAAAAAAATCGACGGCAAATTTGAAATCATACTCAACGATTACGATGTGCCCCATCTGCGTATCAATAATGCTTACAAACGGATGATGCTGGAGCGCAATAAAACGGGCAAAGAAACCAAAGACTTCATCAAGAATAAACTCGAAGCCGCAAAGTGGCTTATCAATTCGCTCTACCGTCGCCGGGATACGATCTATCGTACGATCGAGTCCATCGTCGAACTGCAGCAGGAGTTTTTTGAAAAAGGCGTCCACCACATCAAGCCGATGAAACTTGAAGATGTGGCCGTACGTATCGGTATGGATATTTCGACGATCAGCCGTGCGACCAACGGTAAATACGTCCAGACCGATTACGGCGTATTCGAATTAAAATATTTCTTCTCCACGGCCATGACCAACAGCGACGGTGAAGACGTCTCCACCAAACAGATCAAAACTTTATTGAAAGAGGTTATTGATCAGGAGGACAAACGCCATCCTTACAGCGATGAAGAATTGGCTAAGGTCCTTACCGAACGCGGTACGCCGATAGCACGGCGCACGATCACCAAGTACCGCGAGCAAATGATGATCCCCTCGGGGCGTCTCCGCAAACAAATCTGAAATGAACCTAACTATTTTCATGAAGGAACGACGGCATGAATTATCGGATCGTTATGTGCGCAGGCCTGCTCCTGGCCGGGCTTGCGAGCGAAGGACGTGCAAGCATGAATAAACCCTCCATCGAATACACCTTGCGCATGCCCGCGCCGCATACGCACTATTTCGAAGTGACGATGACGATGCAAGGCATAAAAAAAGATTACATTGACATTATTATGCCCGTATGGACGCCCGGTTCATACAAAGTGCGTGAGTTTTCAAGGAACGTGGAAAACGTGCGCGCCACGTCGGGTTCGCAATCTCTGCGCGTTGAAAAAATTTCCAAAAACACATGGCGCGTGTTTTCCGGTAAAACGGAAAATGTCGCCGTAAATTATGCCGTATATGCCTACGAACTCAGCGTCCGCACAAGCTTTATGGATGCCTCGCACGGTTATGTCAATGGCGCCAGTGTTTTTATGTATGCCGACGGATACCAAAATCTGACCCATACCGTGACGATAGAACTTTACAAAGAGTGGAAGCATATTTCGACCGGCCTCAAACCGGTATCCGGCAGTACTCACCGATTTGTCGCGGATCATTATGATGTCCTTGTGGATTCCCCCATCGAAATGGGTAACCACAAAATTTTAAATTTTGAATTGCAAGGCGTGCCGCATGAAATTGCCATCTACGGCATCGGTAACTACGATACCGAAGCGATGCTTCGAGACATGCGAAAAATTGCTGAAACAACCGCAGCCATGTTCGGTAAACTGCCTTTCGAACGGTATGTATTCATCATTCACTGCGTACCCGGTTATGGCGGCGGACTGGAGCATGCCAATTCCACGACGCTCGGCATGGATTCGTGGTCTTTTGCCGATGCGGCAGGTTATAATAGCTTTATGTCGCTCACCGCGCATGAATATTTTCATCTTTGGAATGTCAAACGTATCCGCCCGAAAGAACTCGGCCCGTTTGATTATACGTCAGAAAATTACACTAAACTGTTATGGATTGCCGAAGGATTTACCGCATACTATGATGATCTGATCACACGGCGTGCGGGATATTATACGGTAGATCAGTATTTGCGTCGCATCGAAGGTAATATTCAGGAAGTCCAATCCGCACCCGGACGTTTTGTTCGCAGTGTCGAAGAAGCCAGTTGGGATGCATGGATCAAATATTACATGCCGGATGAAAATTCGGTGAATTCGTCCATTTCATATTACACTAAAGGCGCCCTGCTCGGCCTGATGCTGGATATGGAAATCCTGCGTGCCACGCGCGGCGAAAAAAGTTTGGATGATTTGCTGCGTTGGCTTTGGACTGAATACGATCAGAAACTCGGGCGTGGTTTTACACCGGAAGAATTTCAAAAAGCCGCCGAACGTTTGGCCGGAACATCCCTCGACATGTTTTTTCAAAACTACGTTCGCGGTACGGCCGAATTAGATTATAATGCGGCATTACAAACGGTCGGCTTGCGCGTAAAAGAAATCAAATCCGATGCCCCGTATTATGGTTTTGAAACGCGAAATAACGGTGAATTTACGATACGTACCGTTGTTAGAGATGCTCCGGCATGGCATGCAGGACTCAATGTGAACGATGAAGTGCTCGCCGTGGACGGTATTCGTGTAACCGCGCGAACTTTGCAAGCTCGTCTGAATGAAAAGAAGATCGGAACCTCCGTCCGCATATTAATAGCACGGGATACCCAACTTCAGGAAATCGTCATCACGCCCTCCGAAATGCCGGCGCGGTATCGTTTAGAGCGCGTAAGTGAGCCGACGGCACAACAAGAACAAATTTTTAAAAAATGGTTAAACCTTAATTAGGATCACCGCTATGCGAATAGTCGTTACCGGCGGCGCCGGTTTTTTAGGCTCTCACCTTTGCGACCGGCTTTTGGCCGAAGGACATGAAGTCATCGCCATTGACAATCTGATCACCGGCAGCGTGGATAATATTTCGCACATCCGCGATAAACGATTCACGTTTATCCATTATGATGTGACCAACTATATTTACGTCGAAGGCCCTGTGGATTTCGTGTACCATTTTGCAAGCCCCGCAAGCCCGATTGATTATTTAGAATTACCCATTCAGACGCTTAAAGTGGGTTCGCTCGGGACACATAAAGCGCTGGGTTTGGCCAAAAGTAAAGGCGCCGGTTTTTTGCTCGCCTCGACTTCGGAAACATATGGCGATCCGTTGATCAATCCGCAACATGAAGAGTACTGGGGCAACGTCAACCCGGTAGGCCCACGCGGCGTATATGACGAAGCCAAACGATTTGCCGAGGCGATGACGATGGCCTATCATACATTTCATAAAGTTGATACGCGCATCGTACGGATTTTTAATACCTACGGACCGCGCAATCGCCCTAATGACGGGCGCGTTGTGCCGACGTTTATCAATCAGGCAATTCGCAATCAGCCCATTACCGTTTTTGGCGAAGGGAAACAAACGCGCTCTTTCTGCTATTGCAGCGATTTGATTGACGGCATCTATCGCCTGAGTCAATCCAGCGAACACTATCCCGTCAATATCGGAAACCCGCACGAAATGACGGTGCTTCAGTTTGCTCAGCTTATCATCCGACTGACCAATAGCAAAAGTGAAATCGTATATCGTCCTTTACCTAAAGACGATCCGACGGTTCGCCGCCCGGATATCAGCAAAGCCAAACGGCTTTTGAACTGGGAGCCTACTGTAGATATCGAAACCGGATTGCTAAAAACGATTGAATACTTTTCTGAAAAAATGAAACGCGAAGGCAAATAAAAATTTCACGCGTTGCACTTACAATTGATCCAATAAAAAGACCTGCTTGAAAGAGCAGGTCTTTTGTTTTTTTAAAATAATTTTCAGAAACACTCAATTGCAGCTTTGGTAGTACGTAAAGTGATGCTCGATATAGGGCGTACCATACGCTCCTCCGCCCGCATAGTCTTCTCTGTAATACGCCGGGACAAAACGGCAACGACCTTGGGAATCTCTGAATAGTACACCGACTCTTTTATAGCGGTACAGCGGTATTCCCAGATTATTTTTTTCGATAACCTGATTACCGATGACACCGATTTTCAAAATAGCAGCGCCGCTATAAGTTTTTTGGACATACGCTTTAGCCGAGGCCTCCGCTGCCGCATCATGTAATGTCGGATTAAATTGCGACGATACGAGCGACGATGGGAATTTGCTCTTCACATCGGCGGATAATTTTTTTAGGAATTCCCGAAACGCGGTGATCTCATTTTGACCGAGATTAGCTTCCTGCGCCGCTTTGATGACATCGGCTATTTTTTCTTCTTCTTTTTTCATAAAATCGGCGCCGTTATTATCCAAAATATCCTGAAGGCTTGATGTAACACCGATTCCTTTACCCGCTTCAAATTCACCGATTTCATGGTTTTTCAGAAATTCATAATTAGTCAAAATTCGGGTCGCCTCACTGATCTTATCTTTGATCATATCTGTCACGACACTCTGAGCCAATTCATTGCGCTCTTCGGCGATCACGCGCCAATGTCCGGGATTTTTGGACAGTTCCGTGGTCCATGTTTGTTCGGTATTCTGAATATTGGGATATTTACGTTTGATGAGCGCATCCAGTTCGTTCATTTGTTTGAGCATCGGTCCGACGTCGGAGGGACGCGGTGAAGTCAAACCCTGATTGTATAACACAAACTGCGTGTCATGTTTTTTATTGTAAAGGTAACCGAATATCCTTATCGCTTCGGAATATTTGTTACAATCTTGAAAAAACTGTTCTTCCATGGCTTTGGATGCCGCGATAGCCGCGGTACGCGCATCATTTCTTATTTCTTTTGCATCAAAATCAAACCACTTGGCGCCATATCCGCCGTAGTTGATGAGTAATTTGTTATCTTTGATGTCCACGATCGGCGCGTCCAACGAATCTCTGCCGCTGTACCATATACGAATATATTGACCCGTTTTATAATTGGACCCGCTGAAATTATACACCGGTATGACGCGAAGTTTGTTTTCTGTAAATTCTTTAGAACCTCCGTTATCAAAGGCAACCGTAAACATTTTATTTCCACTGTTGGTGGTGCGAATACTTTGAACGGTTCCTTTATTCCATTGGCCAAAATCCACGGCTTCGATGACGTCGCCAACCTTAAATCCGACGGGCTCGCTGGATGCACCGGAGCCTTTCGCCCGCACATTGGATTCCTTCACCCAAAATCCGCTATAATTTTCGATTTTTACGAAATACTCGTTCGGTTGACCTTCATTTACTTTTTGAATTTCCGCTTCATACCACTTTCCGTCACGGTCGAGCACTTCCGCATATTCACCTACTTTGAATCCTCCGTCTCCGGTACCGTACACCTTGGTTTTACTTCCCGAAGCGGTAGAAGCCGCGGACATACTCGCGTTAGCGGAGGCACTTCCGGAAGAACCGATCGCCCTCACTTTACCTGCTTCAATCCAGCGATCATAAGTTGACTTATAGCCTTGCCAGTGAATAAAATATTTATCGGCTTCAACTTTAAGAATATCCACTTTATACCATTTACCATCCGTTTCTAGACCTTCGGCTACATCGCCCACTTTGAACGCGCCGGATGATGTCGTTTCAGTTTTGTTTTCCTTCTTTTCGTCTTTTTTTTCTTTGACTGAACCGGTTTTGAGTTTGACTTTTTGCGCTTGCACTGCGGGTAAACACAGAACAAAACAACACCATAAGAGCACGCTTCGAATTGTCATACGACCTCCTTCACGAAATGAGAACCATTAAGATTATTCTTGAAGACATGAGAACTTGCGTGCTGTAAGATACAGCCAAGTATTGGAGGGCACAACCCCATGAGTATGGGGTTGGGTTCATACAGAAAAAAACGACGTAGGCTTGGTTAGTTATCCTGCGGGGCGGGTTTGCGTAGCTTGGCAAAAAAATCTTTAAGTATGGCCGAACATTTCGCATCCATAACACCGCGAAGGATTTCGATCCTGTGATTGAGGCGTTCATCCTGCACAATATTGTGCAGTGAACCGCAGGCACCGGTTTTGGGATCACCCGCTCCAAAAACAAGCTGACTCATTCGCGACAGGACCAGCGCACCGGCACACATGGAGCACGGTTCGAGCGTGACGTACATCGTAGCGCCGTACAACCATTTGGAACCGATCGTAGCCACGGCCGACGTCATCGCGATCATCTCCGCATGCGCCGTCGGATCCTGAAGCATCTCCACCTGATTGTGACCGCGCCCGATAATGCGGTTTTCCAAGACAATTACGGCGCCGACCGGGATTTCATTTTTGGCGTACGCTTTTTCCGCTTCTTTAAACGCCATCGCCATCCATGTTTCGTGCGTATCCAAAACGTTTTCCTTTCGTTAAAATAATTACGCATAACTAAAGATTTTACTTTTGAAAAACAAGTTTCTTCGCTACTTTTGATTCCGACCGAATTACAATTTTAACGCGCACCCCGACGATCCGACTCCCGCGCTCAGATGGAGATATGGCATGACGGAGCAAGTCCGTAACCGGTTATTTATGGCGTTTGTCGCGCTGTTTCCTATTCCATTCATCGTATGGTGTTTTTTCCTCATGCGCTCCATGACGGAAAATCAGACGCAGATCCAATCGCATACCGATAAAATCGCCCGTATATATAAACTGCAACAAGCCGTGTACGGTCTTGAAGAAGTTATTTCCGATCAATTTTTAGCGGCCACCGACACGAGTTTTGATGACTGGAACCGTATCTATCAAAAAGCCTGGCAAGCCTCGCTCGGCGTAGATTGGACGGATGCGTCGGTATTTGATATGCGCAATGCATTGCCCCGTATCGACAATCTCTACCAGCGTATTCATAAACGAAAATTCAAACGCGCTACGATCATTCCCGATAGCATCCGGGTAGAAAACCTCACCGGCGAAATGATTGACGAAATTCATCGTGCCGCCGAATCGCTCGGTATCTCTGCTGAAAAGCTCCGCACGCGCAGTATCCGTTATCAGGAATCCCTTAGTCAGGACTGGCACACGGCGATCAAATTTCTCATCATCGCCAGCGCGATCACGATTCTGATCAGCGTTATCGCCGTTTTTTACCGTTACAGTCTGCAACGCAATAAAAAACTCGCGTTACTTTTGTACCGGCTCAATGAAAATGTATCCGGCATTTTAGGCAATACGCCGGATGGGGTTTGTACAGTCGATGAGCATTTCAAAGTGCTGCTGATCAACGAGCCGTTTAAACGGCTGTTTCATCTCCGCCATCAGATCGAACTGCATCCCGGTTCCAATATGATCGATCATCTGAAGCCAGATGCCCAGGCGGCGTGGGTGATCGTACTTACGCGTGCGATGCGCGGCGAAAAATTTATGATCGAACAGCAGTTCCAATTACCTGACCGGCTTGTGCTCGCCGAAGTGTCATTTAACCCGGTTTTGGTCAATAACAAAGTCAATGGTACGGCCATCCATATCCACGAAGTCACCAAACAAAAACGTTCGCAAGAAACGGCCGATCGAAAAAACAAAGAACTTCAGGACACGATCGAACGTCAGTTTCGTATGATCGAAACCATCGTACAAACGGCGCACGACGGTGCGATGATCGTGGACGCGTCGGGTCAGTTTCCTTTTCAAAACGATGTGGCGCGCGATATCATGACAACGGCCGGGACCCCAACATCGCTGAGCCTGTGGTCGGGCATTCACGGCGTATTTCTGGACGGCAGCGAACAACCCATCGACAGCCAAAAACTGCTCGAACGCGCCCGCTCCGGTGAAGTTTTTACCATACTCGTACGCAACGAACGTTATACGGAAGGACAAAAATTTGAAGTGTCGGCGTCGTCGTTAACCGAAGGCGACGATCAATCACGTATCATTGCCTTCAAAGCGCCGCCGGAAATCATCCCTGTGATGCAGGAAGTGCCCGTTCCTGAAATCGCACTCAAGGGTGCACTGGAAGAAATCCCGCAGTGGGCTTTTACGATCAACCGGGAAATGGCCATTCAATCCGTGAATACCGCTTTTGAAAAACGTTTTAATAAACCGCGCTACACGACGATCGGTTATGATATCCGTCAGCTTATTCACCCCGATGATCAACCGGCCTTTGAAAGCCGTATACAAGAGGCTTTACCGGAACATCCCGTGCATACCGCCTTTCGTTTCCTTATTGACGGACAAGCCACCCACATGGAGACGCGCATCATCGGCGGAGCACTGACGATTTTATGCGTTGGTTATTCCATCGAAGATATGCTTTTGGCCGAAGCGGCCGAAGAAATGCGCTCTGCGCCGCAACCGCTCTTTACCTTTGACTGCGACGCGTATGGTGTCATCACGCAGATCGAAGGGGATCGCACACTGATGCTGCCTTCGTACCGCAGCGAATGGCAAGGCCAAAGTATGTTCAAACTATTCGAACAAGATCTTCCCATGCAGGAAGCCTTTTATCGCGCACTTGACGGACAACCGATACAACGAAACGCTGCGTATGGGCAACAAGAAGTGACTATCGTTTATCAGCCCGTCTTTGACGGCGTAGGTATCATCGCAGGTCTCAAAATTCAGATCTTCGATGCGGCGGCACTTCTTGCATTTCAGGAAAAAATCAAGACACGTCTCTCCGAAAAAGCTTCCATATAATTTCATCATTTTACCCTTTTTGATCAGGTTTTCAATATACCCTGCTTAGGGTATTGTGTATGCGCTGCCCTGCTGCCTAATATCATACCGTAGTGGTCAGGTTTTCACTATGTTAAAATCGTATGTAAATGTTATCAGCAGAGGTGTCTATGGAATCAATAGGCGTCAATAGCAACGTATATGCAGGCGGAAAAGTTTTTCATATACAAACAGCCGGTAATTTATCCTCCCTTTTGGTCAAAGCGGAAATTTTTGATTCCGGCCGTATCGTCACCGTTCATCAAAAAAAACTCGATCCGGAACAGTATAAATATTTAGATACCGATCGCTTTCGCGATGTCGTAGCGGCATTTCATCAGGATATCGCGTGGGAAATCGAGTTGCTTTTTTTTATCCGCGACCGCATCAAAACCATCAAACACGCCGTCTCCAGCAATAAGATCGGCTTGCTTTTTTTGCACAAAGGTTTGGTGGATGAGGCCATTGCCGAGTTTGAAAATGCCATAACCATCAATCCGCAAATGGTCGAGTCGTATCGTAATCTGGGTTTAGCGTTTGTAGAAAAAAAAGAAACGCAAAAAGCCATCGAGGTCTTACACAAAGCGATCGCGCTGGAACCGCGCTACGCGGATTTGCATAATAGTCTCGGCCTCGCTTATGCGCTCAATGGCGAATTGGATACGGCGCTCCAGACCTACGAAACCGCATTGGAGATCAACCCTAATTATCTTGAAGTGCATCTCAATATCGGCATGGTGATTCTGCGCATGCACGCCGAACGGTTTCAAAGCGCCGTTTTTGCGCCGTCTTCCATCAAACCGACGCGCGTGATCAATGAACTTCAAAAACTGATGAACGCCCGCACGGAATTTATCAATTATCGTTTCTTCAGTTTTCGCTTTGAAAAAGCCATTCGCCAGATACAGGACAATGATTTTTCGGCGGCGATACAAACTTTGAAAGATATTCGCGAAGCCACACAAACGCCGAATCTCGACGAAACCATGCACGGTTTTTATCTCAAATTTTTGTTTGGCGGTGCCGGCAAAGACGAAAAAGTGCTGGGCGAATACCGTGCGCGGCTTGAAAAAAGCGTCGAAGAACATCCGCACTTTGCCGATTTGCATAATTCGCTCGGCGTGGTTTATTTGATCCAGTGCCGCAACCTTTTTATTAAGGCCATGAGTGCTTTCAAAAAAGCTTACGAAATCAATCCGTCCTATAAAAGCGCGTACAAAAACTTCCGGTTGGTACAAAACGACGGACGGGAATTCCTCAATCTCTTGCGGGCCATACTCAAGTAAGTATCGCGCTGTGGCTTTACAACGGTATTTCGGAGGTAGTTTTATATTGCCTAAGTACGCCCTTTGCGTGTATATTGACCGGCGATACAATGGTTCCAATTAATCGTTTAAACACCGTCTAATGAAAATTCTGATTTTGGATGCCGTGGCGTCGGACGCCGATGCCTTGGAAAAACGTCTGCGCCGTCGTTCGATCACGGTCAAAGTGCGTCGTGCGCACATCAAAGCGGTGTTCCTTCGCGAATTGCGTGAATTTCAGCCCGACATTATTTTAGCCGATTACACACTCCCCGATCTCAACGGTATTGACGCTCTTACGCTGGCCGGCGATTTAGCGCCTAAAGCTCCTTTTATTTTTGTCACGGCGCACAATGGTGAAGCCGTGGCCGTTCGCTGTATGAAGTCCGGCGCTTTTGACTATGTGCTCAAAGATAAAATCGAAGACCTCGATCACGTTCTGGAGCGGGCCGAAACTTTCATCCAAAATAACGCCGTTCCTATCACAGCACATTTTGAAATGGCGCCGGAGCAGTTTCGTCGCATCGCCGAAAGTACACGGGATCTGATCACGGTGATAGACATCGAAGGACGACGCATCTACACGAGTCCATCGTATGGCGATTATCTGGACACACATCAGGTGGAGCAAGGCTCATCTTTTTTTGATGAAATCGTGGCGGAAGATTTGCCGAAGGTCAAACAAACTTTTTATGAAGTGATTCATACCGGCAACGCCATGGTCGTCGAACATCGTATCATGGCTAAAGACCGGAAACTGATGTTTGTCGAAGCACAATGGAATCCGATCTTTGATAATTCCGAAAAACCCGTGCACATACAAATCGCTTCGCGCATTATCACACGCCGCAAACGCGCCGAAGACGCCTTACGCGAGCATGTGCGCCAATACCGCGCCATGGTCGAACACATCGCCGACGCGATATCTCTGATCAATCCCTATGGTATCGTACTTTTCACCAGCCGTTCCACGCACCGTGTCACGGGCTATAACATCAGCGAATTTGTCAGTCAGAATTTTTTTGACTTCATTCATCCGCAGGATCGCGCCGAGGCGTTAGAGTATTTTCAGCAAGTCCAGGCCAAAGAAGGCATGGCGCCTTATACCGAAATGCGCATTCGCCACAAAGACGGAAACTACATTTGGATCGAAGGGCTTGCAAAAAACATGCTGCACGACCCCAATGTCAATGCGATCGTTTTTAATTACCGTGATATCACCGAATGGCTGCGTTCCGAAGCGGCGTTGCGCGAAAAAGACGAATTATTCCGCGCCTTGATCGAAAATAATTCCGATGCGATCACGCTGATCGACGCTGAAGGACAAATCAAGTTCAGCGTGCACTCCGTTTTAGGATACGACGATGCCGAAGCGGTCGGGCAAAATATTTTTGATTCCATCCATCCCGAAGATCAAGACCACATCGCCGAAGTATTTGAACAATTGATCGAGGCACCCGGCACTTCGCTAATCGCCGAATACCGTGCCATGCACAAAGATGGTTCCTGGCGATGGAATGAATGTACCGCAAAAAATCTTTTGAAAGAACCGCACGTACGTGCGATCGTCATGAACGCCCGCGATGTGACCGATCGTAAACTGACGGAACGCGCACTCTCCGAAGAGAAAGAACGACTTTTGGTAACGTTGCAAGCGCTCGGTGACGGCGTGATCACCACGAACACGGAAGGGCGTATTATGCTAATGAATCCCAGCGCGGAACGTATTTTGGGAACTTCACTTTCGACCACACGCGGTCAAACGGTCAAATCCGTTTTTCCTCTTCTATCTGAAACCGCAGATAACAAAGCAGTGCATCCGGTGGATGTCGTTTTGAACGAGCAGCAAGCCTTCGTCTCGTCCGAATTTACCTATAAAGTTGCCGGCGATCAGTCACCGCGTTCTATTTTAGCCGGCGCTTCACCGATCCGCGATATGAGCGGTGCGATGCAGGGTGTCGTGATGGTTTTTTCCGATATCACCGACCGCATCAAAATGGAACAGGAACTGTTGAAGTCCCGCAAAATCGAATCAATCGGCGTGCTGGCCGGCGGTATTGCGCACGATTTCAATAATATTCTTTCGGCCATTATGGGAAATATTTCTTTGGCTAAAGTTAAGATCGCGGCCGCACAAAAAGATAAGGCTCAGGAACTTTTGAGCCGCGCCGAACGTGCATCCGAGCGCGCGAAAGAACTGACGCAACAACTTCTCACATTTTCCAAAGGCGGCGCGCCGGTCAAAAAAACCGCCAATATCGCCGATCTGTTACGGGAATCCGCGCAATTTTCGTCGGCCGGTTCCAATGTCCGTTGCGAATTTTTCATTCAGGATAATCTGTATCCTTCCGATGTGGATGCCGGTCAGATCAGCCAAGTGCTCAATAACTTGATCATCAATGCGCGTCAAGCCATGCCCAATGGCGGCATTATCCGTATTCTTGCACAAAACCATGCCATCCAGTCTCACCATGAAGGTATGCAACTCAAGCCCGGCTCTTACCTCAAAATCGCTATCGAAGACAACGGCTGCGGAATTTCCGAAGAACATTTGCAACGCATATTTGATCCCTATTTTACCACCAAACAAACCGGCAACGGTTTGGGTCTTGCGACGTCGTACTCGATCATCAAAAATCACGACGGTGCGATCACGGTGGACTCCAAAGTCAACGTGGGTACGACGTTTACGCTATATCTCCCGGCATCCAAGTTTGCCGTTCAGCAGCCACGCCCGCAGGAGCCGCAGGCGCTTTTATCCAATGGCCGCATTTTGGTCATGGACGACGAAGAGTCTATTCGTGAAATGGCTTCCAATATGCTCAACCACTTGGGATTTGATGCGGTCTCCGCCAAATCGGGCGAAGAAGCCGTCGCGTTGTATGAAGATGCACGCGCACGCAATAAGACTTTTGACGCGGTTATTATGGATCTCACAATTCCAGGAGGGTTAGGTGGTAAAGATGCGATGGCGCGGATTTTGTCCATCGATCCGGCTGTCTGTGGCATTGTTTCCAGCGGCTATTCCAATGATCCTGTCATGGCTGATCATACACGCTACGGTTTCCAAGGCATTCTGCCCAAACCCTATTTCATCAACGATCTATCCCGCGTGCTCAATCAACTTCTCAAACCGAAGGCCTGAAATTAAAGACCGGGTAAAACGGCTAAAGCGAATTTAAGATGCGTTCACTATTTTCTGACCGACATCTACGTAGTCACTTCAAATCAATTTCAAAATCATTGCGAAATCCTGCGGCATCCCAAATAATGCTTCTCATAGTACGACTCATCCAGCGATGAAATCGTTACGCCGACCGTCGTACTAGCGTGAGCGATTTGGTTATTTCCGACATAGATACCTACATGCGAAGCGCCGACGGCACCTTTATAGGTATTTTGAAAAAAAACCAAGTCGCCAAATCGTAATTCATTGCGTGTGATCGGTGTTCCTTTGGCATACATGTCCGCAGCTTGCCGCGGCAATTCGATCTGACGAACTTTTCTGAAAACCGCGCCGACAAATCCTGAACAATCCGTACCCTCTGATTTTTTTTCCATACCAAAACGATAAGGCGTACCTATCCAAGTTTTGATCTCTGCCATCATCGCTTCTTCGATGTTTGCCGGTTCCTTCTTTGCACCGGTCGCGGATGAGTCACTTACCGATGCGGTCGGCATATGCGTTTCAGACGCTTTCACCGACGTCTTTTGCCCATCGGCTTTCACGGCACGATAGATCGGTTGAGGCGTGCAACCGACAAACACCAGCATAACAATCAAAATGCGTGTCATTTTTTTTCCGGCGCATGCGCCGCTGTTACTTTTTTGATCATCGTGTCCTTATTCGGCGATTCTTCCTCACGCGCTTCCTTCCATATTTTTTTACCCCACAGACGCAATAACGCCGGCAGGATAATCAGGGACGAAGCGGAACAGATAATAATACCAAACGAACACATATAACCCAGGCTGGCCAACCCGCGGTTGTCCACGAAAATCAATGAACCAAAACCGATCACTGTAGTCGCCGCACTCAGAAAAAGTGATTGGCCGGTTTCGTGAATGGCCGCATACACATCGTGGCTGTGATCTTCAAGATACCGCGAAATAATATAAATACCGTAGTCCACGCCGCTCCCGATCAAAAGCGGGAGCGTGATCATATTGACAAAATTGATCTTGATGCCCATGAGCCGCATCACACCCATGATCGTGAGCAATGAAAATGTAAGTGGAACCATGCATACGAGTACCGCGCGAAATTTGCGATAATGCACAATCACTAAAAGCAATATCGCGGTCAAAGAAACAATCACGGCAATTTGAAAATCCTTTTTTACGAGGGTGAGAAATTCAGCCGTCACAACGCGGATACCCGTAATGATAACGTTTTCATTACGAATCTGTTCGTCGCGATTAAACTCATCCACAAATTGATTGACGATATCGATTTCATACGACTGACCTGTAAAATCAACTTGGGTGACCACTTTTTTTACGCCGTTACGTTCCACGTAAAAATGTTTCATGATTTCATTAAAGCCTTCGTCTTCGAAGTTGCGTATCGTGATAGGCTCACGCACCTGCAACATATCGCGCAAACGGTCGAGACGGAAATAATTCATCCGAAGTCCGTTTTTATTCATCTCCAACCGGATTTTAAAGAGAATACTCTCGACGTCCAGATTGCGAATGGCCTCAAGGTTATGCTTCTGCTGCTCGATGGAGGGAATATAACGCAGCATGGAGTTGTATTCTTTGATCATGCCTTTGGCCGTCAATTCGTCCAATTTGGCATTGAGCTTATGCAAACGGGCGATCAACGCATCATCCGAAGTCGCCGAAACGACAACGCTGATCGGCTTAAAGTGCGAGCCGAATTTTTGTTCCAAGCGCCGGATCATCTGAAGATCAACATCGTTTTTACTGCGGATATTTTCGATGTTATCGTCAAATGTGACGCCAAGGCCTTCATCTTTACTGGGTACGACTCCGGTTAAAACGCCGATCATAAATATCGTTATGATCAGTGCGCCTGTAGCGATGTATTTCGGATGTTGGAGAACAAACCGTGAATTGAATCCAAGCAATTTGCTGAACGCGCCTTGAAGGTAATTCACACGCGGATTTTTACGTTTACGAAGCTTGATCTCTGCCGGCATGACAATCACAACCGCAACAAAAAGTATCAGGATGCCTACCCCGCCGAGAAAACCCAGTTCATACAATCCGCGGAATTCAGTAACCATGAGTACGATAAAAACAAATGCCGTACTGACAGCACCGTAAAAAACACTGGTACCGGTTTCGCGAAACGTGATATCCAGATTTTTTTCAACCGTATTATGGCGTTCATGCGTTTCCTGTTCGACAAAGCGATTATAGATATGTATCGCATAATCTACCCCAAGCCCCAATAACATCGCACCGGCTGCCGCCGTGATGATATTGACTTTTTCAAACATCAGATCGGCAAAACAAAATACCCACGTCACACCGGCAAGTATCGGTATCATGATAAACGCCAGCGAACGAAAATTACCAAAGAAAAAAAAGAAGAGTACAAGAATTAATAATATCACAATAAACGAACTGCTGATCAGACCTTGTTTGACGGCATTGGCGTTGGCGAGGGACGAAACATAGTTACCGCCCAAAGTCACGGAGAGTTTTTTACCGTTATCACCCATCGCTACGATAAGCGAATCGGTAATTTCGCGGCTGCGTCCTACGATCGTTTCGCAAAATTTCGTGTCATTCGCTACGCCGTCCGGTTTGACGAACATGAGCAGCGTACGTTTGTCTTTGGACATGTAGTAGCTCTCTTTTTCTCGAATTAACGAGGCATTTTGAGGGCCCAACATTTTTTCGATATACGGCACGAACAGTTCGGACAAAAGCAGCGGATCTTCGCGTAAAACACGCTTCAGCAAAGGATCCGGCGGAATCGGCGCATTGAGTATATTTTTAGCGTTGAGAATGGCTTTTTCGATATTGGCATCATCTAAGCGTCGCACGACCGAATCCAAATCCTGCGGTGAAAGATAGAGCAACGCATTGCGAATAAAAAAATCTTCGACAAACGATTTTTGATCGTCCGTGATCCGGTAATTGACTTGTTTGACCAATCCCGATGCCATAAAGGCCGCATCCAACCGCTCGGCGTAATCTTTGATGATTTCCGGCTCGGCGGGCAATGAATCGTTGGTTTCGATAAGCAGGATATGTGTTTCCTGCGCACCAAAATCTTCGTTGACTTCCCAAAATTCTTTGATGAGTTTGGAATTTTGCGGCAACAGATCAAAATTATTAGTGCTTATTTTGATCTGCATCATGTAATATGTAGAGACAACAGTTATAAGCCCGACGGCTATAAGAACGGACGTAGAGTGACGATAACAAAAACCTGCAATGGCCGACAAAATACGCTTCATACAATACTCCTAAATAGTGGCGCAAAATAGAATATTTAGGTTATTTGTGCAATTTAATTCACCTCTTTATTTGTCATCATAACATGGACTGTTTACCGCTTTCGCATTGAATTAAAGTTCGCGAACATCTACTTTTTTGTATGACCACACAATATATATTACAACCCATGCGATGGGTTATAGGAATCAGTCTTTTGGGAATGGTATTACCCGTTATGGCACAGCATGGCCATTCCTTAAAAGTTTCCGAGACGGATGATCTCTCCGCGGCCGATGTGTCTTTTTACCTTCAAAGAGCCTCTGAACTTTTAGAGCAGCGTGAATATGCATCGGCATTACGCCATTTTGTTTTTGCCGGGGAAATCGAGCCTTCATTGTATCGTCAATTTGTTTTTCAGTACAAATTGGCCAAAACGTATCGCGGTCTTCGCCAGATGGAAAAGGCCATCCAATATTTTTCACATACCGCGACCGACTCGGCGTTTGGCGACTTTGCGCTCTTATCTCTCGGTGAATTATATTTGGCTGTAGATAGTACGAATCAAGCCGGGTCGGTTGCACGCCAGTTGTTGCGCCGTTTCCCCAAGTCCGCTCTTATTCCGCATGGGTATTATCTCCTGCTGAAGAGTACTGATATTCAAAAAGATGACGGGGCATGGAAACCGACGATGGCGGATCTGCGGCGCATTCTGTCGGATTATCCGAAATTGCAAATGCAGTGGGAACCCGATCTCCTGCAAAGAGAAGCACGTTTTTTTATACGCAATCGTGAAAACGAACAGGCGCAGGCGATTTTACGTCGTTTACAAAACGAATACCCTTACTCACAAGAGGCATACGAGGCTTGGCCGCAATTATTTAGTTTTTATCCATCCAAAAACAATCCTCCCCCTGTAGATGACTTGATCAATGCATTGCAGGTGCGCATGATGCAAGGTCATCATACCGAAGCGCTCAATATGATCGCCGCTTTAAGGACATGGTATATAGATGATTTCGCTCATAAAGAAATAGATTTTATGACGGCGCGCATTTATTTCGCTCAAGGAAAGTACGACTTGGCGTTGCCGCGTTTTGCCAATCTATGGTCGGATCATGCGTCTGCGGAAGCGCTTTTTCAGATGGGTCGCGCAGCACGTTATGCGGATGAAATCGAACGATCCATTCACGCGTACGGCCAATACTTGCAGCACGGAAAACTCAACGATGCATGGTCGTCGTATATTCGTTTTGAAATGGCCAACAACCGTGCGATACACTTCGATTCCGCCGCGATCGGTGAAGTCAACGACGGATACCGTTCCGTATATCAAAACGCCTCCCAACGTTCGCACTATGCCGTCGCATCGCGCTTTCGCGAAGGGCTCAATTGGTATGTCGCCGGGACGTATGACAGCGCGATCGTTTATTGGGAAAAATATATGCGCAGTACGCCGTCTCAAAAAACACGCGCACAATACTGGATCGCCCGCGCGTACGCCAAAAAAAATGACATACAAAAAGCGAAAGCGTTGTACGAAAGTATTACGCACACCAAAGGGGATGAATACTATACCACATTAGCACACATGCGTTTGACTTCGCATGACCTGCGCGCTTTTTATTTTACCGATACGACCGATAGCGGCAACAAGACCAAAAAATTATTCCACCCCGTAAGCATCCCCGATATCGGTAATGATCCGAGATTGGACCGCGTAGCGATGGCTATTAGAATCGGTGAAGTGGCGTGGGGGGAACAGGAAGCCGAGCCGCTGGTGAATGACTACATCACCCGCCGCGATCGGGGTGAAAAATTTCGTGATTATTTGGAAAGCCTGCACGCATACGATCTGGCCGTGGATGTCAATGTTGCTCTGAAAAAGAAATACCGCAGCTATTATAAAATATACAATGACGACGTGCGCATGTTTTATCCGCTGTACTATCGTCCGTTGGTTAGGCATCATGCGACAGCCTATCGTCTGGACGAAACTCTGATCTTTGCATTGATCAAATCAGAAAGCGCTTTCCGCACGTACGCATTGTCCCCCGCTCGCGCGATCGGTTTGATGCAAATCATGCCGTTTACGGGCAAAGCGCTGGCGGCAGAAACCGGTATGCCCGACTTTCAACCTTCGTCTTTGCATGAACCGGACGTCAGCATTCACCTCGGATCCCACTATCTCCGGCAACTTGCCGATATGTATAAAAATTATATACCGGCTGTATTGGGCGCATACAACGCGGGGCCGCATCGCGCCACGTTTTGGATGAAAGCGTTTAACAACGAGGAACCTGACATCATGCCGGAAGTGGTGGAGATTTTTGAAACGGAAACGTATATCAAACGCATTCTCGTGGATCGCTATAAATACGATCTGAAACTGCACGCTAAATAAAATCCGAATACACCATGCGTTGGAATATGCGGCAATCACTGCAATTGCGCACACGGCACTTTTTATGCAGTTCGATCAGCCCTTGCGCATATTCGGCATTGATCCGATCCGGCATGCCCGGTAAGCGTTTCCTCATCCAGCCGATGATATGATTGTGTTCGTACGATGCCCACGTTTTCATACACGTCATGACGGTATCATGCAGTTGTTTATCCCCTCGGCGTTGTGCGTACAGCGTGACGTACGGAACGATCGCATTGACGATGATCTCGTATGCGCGTTGCTTTCCGATCAGATCGGAATACGCGCGGCTCGTTTGGACATTCCACCAAATGTGTTCCCCCCAATAACCGTAGGCACGGACTTTTAGAATACGATGTAAGTTTTTGAGAATTACTGGCGGCGTGTCGCATTGAGAAAATAGTCGTACCACAGCAGCACTCAAACCGTCTTTGAGATGAGTTACAAGCAATCCCGCAAGAGCGGCCATGCGCGGAAGAGGGTAATTTTTCGGGCGAAGCCGGTCGCGTATCCAAACCTCGGCATGCAACGGAGTAATTTGGTACTGCGAAGATAAGGCCAACCACAAATCCCATAATCGCCCTGCATAAGGCCACAACTTGGGATCGGCTGACATTGTCGCCTCATCCGGAAGCAAACCCGCCGCACCGATCAGCAGCGCTTGCACACGCATCAGCGCGACCGATGAATCTACACCACTTGCCGAAGCATACACTACATCATAAGGCACACGTTCGGCTAACATACAAAAAGGAAGCCTGTTCTTTGTAAAGCCCATCGCATCACACAGAGCATAGTAGAGAAGCTGCTCATCCGGCCACTGTTTTTCTTTTTGTAAGTTTTTGAGTTGCTCGGTTTTCCGGCGCAGCCGATGCGCACCATTTTCCTGCACCCATTGCGTTACAAATTCAGGTTCGATGGACGACACAAAGTCACTGCAAAAAAGAGTATCCTGATCCGCATCCAATAGCATTACCTTTTCCGTCAGCGTTTTCAAAGTATCGCTCAGTTGATCTTTGATTTCCAGCGTGTATGGTGCCCCTTGGTGCAGATCTTTATCGTGACGGTACACGACATGTAAGATCACTCGAAAATAAGCCGGATCGCGTTCATGGCCGTGTTTGAGCCAGTCTGTGGTTTGCCAGTGAATTTCTACATCGCCGCACAATATCGTATCACCGATGCGCAAAGTCGCCTGACGAAAGTCCGGCCCACTGCCGCTGTGCCATCGCCCTTTGTCTAAAATGCGAATTTTATGCCC
This sequence comes from bacterium, assembly GCA_013360215.1. Classification (NCBI taxonomy): domain Bacteria; species bacterium. The sequence goes on from JABWCP010000003.1 coordinate 54,177, forward strand.
CTCCACGGTCGTCAGATCATCCATACGCAAAAACAGGTAATTCCATATACCCTGTATGATGTGTTCGGAAATGCGTTCGGCATTTTCACGCAACTGGATGTCGCTATAAATGGACTCGACGTAAAACATAAAAAATCTGTTGCAAAAAATGGAAAACTGGCTATATTCATGCCACGTTTTTTGAAACGATAAAACGCCGAAGTGGTGGAATTGGTAGACGCGCTGGACTCAAAATCCAGTTGGGCTCAAACCCAGTGAGAGTTCGAGTCTCTCCTTCGGCACCCCAAAGCCATGCATAATACTGTTATGCATGGCTTTTTTATTTCTCTCAATTAAAAATCTCGCATCGTATTTATTAAAAAATACACCACGATAGTTTGAATTTTATGTCAATTTCTGACAAAAAAAGGCCTTAGAGTTATATACGACGTAGTATAGAAACGACAGCCAATAAAAAAAACCCGGTTTTAATTATCCAATTTTCTTTTAGTGATTAAATAAATCCCTTATTTTCAATTGGTATAAATCGCGCACGATTTACTTGCATAGCCCGATTTCACGATATACATTAATAGGTCTCTCAGTAAAATATCTCCGAGTGAAGAAATCTCTTAATCGAAACGGAGAGGAATCAATTCGTCAATAAAATAAAAAAGGCTCTACTGCTTTCGCAGGCAGAGCCCAAGACTTTTCATCTGCGGCATATAGCCTTATTGTGAAAAGATTTCAAAGGTGTGATTTGATCACAAACTAAGATAATATCAGATTCGTCGTTTGTCAATACTCTATGGAGGAAAAAATGGGAAAAACTCTTGGGTTGGATTTAGGCACTAATTCCATCGGATGGGCCTTAGTTGATAACGAACATAAGCAAATCATAAAAACCGGTGTTCGTATCTTTCCGGAGGGCATCAATAGGGATACTAAGGGTTCTGAAGTGTCAAAAAATGAATCACGAAGACTAGCCCGCCAAGCGCGTCGAAATAATTTCAGAACAAAGATGCGGAAATCAATACTTAAAAAAGCGTTGATTGCTAATGAATTGTGTCCAAATGGCGATACGTTAACCGATTGGCATGCGCTAAATCCATACGAACTCAGGTCGCGAGCGTTAAAGGAAAAATTATCACTTCACGAAATAGGCAGAATCTTATATCACCTTTCGCAACGCCGAGGCTTCAAAAGCAGTCGAAAAACGGCCAATGATAAAAATGAAGGAAGCATATTTGACGGAGATGAAAAAATCGGAAAAACGGGTATCAATGAAACAAGTGATTTCATAGCAAAACATGGAACCCTTGGGAATTACCTTGCCTCATTGGTTCCTGACAAGAAACCTTACAATCAACTGAAAAGGATACGTAATCGTTATACAACCCGTGATATGTATATTCACGAATTTCAGATCGTATGGGAAGCTCAATCAAAGTATTATCCCACCGCCTTAAATAATGAACTTCGTGATACGATAGGACATCCTGAAAAGGGGATTTTGTTCTTCCAACGCCCACTAAGATCGCAGAAATTTCTTATCGGCAAGTGTACGCTTGAAAAAAAGAAACCACGCTGCCCCTCCAGTGCGCTTCCTTTTGAAGAATTTCGCGCATGGCAATTTATTAATTCGATACAGCGCTGGAACTCTAACGGTGAAATCATCAATTTTTCAACAGAAGAGCGACTCGCTATCTTAGATGTTATCAATACTTCCGAAAAAGCTTTCGAATTCAAAAAAATACTCAACAAAATTGATAAGAAGAGGTTATATAGATATAACTACGTACCCGATCACACCGTACCGGCAAACCCCACACATGCCGGGCTGATCAAGGTCTTTGGAAACAAATTATGGAATGCCATGACTGAAGATGATAAAGAAACTATTTGGCATAACTTATTTATTGCCAAAGAAAATGAATGGCTTAAAGGAGAAACAAATTCCAATTCTCACAGATGGTCCGATCGAGCAAAGGTGCTTGGCTTGTCAGATGAACAGCTTGAAAAGCTTTCCAAAATACATCTTAAAGATGATTATGCCAACCTTAGTCGCAAAGCGCTCAACAATATTTTGCCCTTCCTACGCATCGGCTTTATTTATTCGACAGCTGTTTTGTTCGGCGGCATAAAAAACGCCCTTGGGCTATTGTGGGATGAATTGAGCGAAGAATCTAAAAATAAAGTAATAGAAGAAATCAACAATCTTAAAGAGTCCAATACCGACGAAAGGCTAAACGAGCTAATAATAACTTATTTGATCAAAAGATTCTCACTCTCTCCGACCCAATTAAAAAAACTTTATCATCACAGTGATGATGAGGTTTTGAGAAAGCCTGAATTAGAAGAGTTGCCCCAGCCTAAAAACCTTCGCAATCCACTCGTTCAACAAGCATTATATGAGCTACGTAATCTTGTTAATCACATTATTAAGCAATATGGAAGACCCTCCGAAATCCGGATTGAACTAGCTCGTGATTTGAAAAACCCAAAGAAAAAACGTGACGAGATGCGTTTTGAAAACAAACAACGAGAAAGAGAAAATACTAGGATCAAGCTTGAGCTTGAAAAACTAGGTGAACTACCATCTCGTGACAATATTCAAAAATATGCGCTATGGGAAGAATGCAAAAAACAATGCCCTTATACGGGTAAAGAAATAAGCGTTACCGATCTTTTTGGGAACAAGTTTCAGATTGAACATATTATTCCGTGGAGTGTTTCTTTAGATGACTCTATGGCCAATAAGACCTTATGTGAGGCCAATGAAAATAGAAATAAGGGCGATCTAACGCCATATCAGTATTACGGGAAGAACCTCGAAAAATGGGATGAAGTTAAGCGTAGAGCGTATGACTTACTCCCAATGTATAAATATAAACGATTTATTCGTGAAGAAATGGCCGCTCCGGATGATTTTATAGCCCGCCAGCTTAATGATACGCGTTATATCAGCCGTGAAGCCAAACAATACCTTAGTCATGTATGCAAAAACATATTGGTTACCAAAGGCCCCTTGACGGCAGAATTGCGACACTACTGGGGTATGAATTCTATTTTGAATCCGTCAGAAAATAAGAAAAGCCGCGATGATCACAGACATCATGCTGTAGATGCTATCGTTATCGCGTGCAGTAAAAATTCACATTTTCAAGAACTTCGATCTTGGAATAAGTATCGAAAAAGCCATGAAAATCATAATTTTCCTGAACCATGGAAAGGTTTTCTTGATGAGGCTAAACAAAGTGTCGAAAGCATACTTGTTTCTCACAAGAACAGACATCGTTTGTTATCTACAACTAAGAAAAAAATAGTTAAAGATGGGAAAAAATTTACCGGACAAGGTGTGTCCGCTCGGGGTACGCTTCACGAAGAAACCGTATATGGGAAAAGAAAATCTCCATTCGGAGACGAACATTTTTACACAGTTAGAAAACCTATCGGAAGTCTTACTCCCGCTATGATACGAGACAAGATCGTTGACCCTGAAATCCGTAAACTGATATGGGAACGTCTAATGAAGTACGACATAAATCCTAACGATAAAAAATTTGAAATACCCAAAGACGCGTTTGCTAAACCGATATACTTACGAAACAAAAATGGCGACCCTGTACCGGTTTTTAAGGTGAGAATTCGTGTCGAATCATCAAATATACTTCAGATGCGAGAAGGGGTTAATCAATGGGTTGATCCCAAAACAAATTTGATGGTTATTTTATATCGTGATCAACAAGGAACATTGTATGAAGAAGTTTTAAATTTTTTTGAAGCAACAAAAAGAAAAATCAATAAGCAATCGCTTATTAGTATTCACGAAAACAAGCAGTACTTTGAATCTATTCAAAAAAACGACCTTTTCGTACTTGGGTTAGCTAAGTCACAATTCAGAACTTATTTTTCAAGGCCTGACATCCTAAGCAAACATCTTTATAAAGTAGAAGCTATTTCATCAAAGTATTATGAGTTTAGGCTTCACTGCGAATCAACTCAAAAAAACAATGATTTCCCGGAATACCTTATAATTAGTAGCTTGGGAGCAGGAAAAAAAGGTTGGCTAACTTTTAATCCAATAAAAGTAAAAATTGACCCATTAGGAAACATTGTCGAGGATGCTTAAACGAACCGTTTACATCACCAATCCTTTTCACATCAGTTGCCGTCTGAAACAACTGATATTGACACCTAAAGAGGATGGTAAAGAAACTACCATGCCCGTCGAAGATTTGGGTTTTGTGATATTGGATCATCCTAATACGACCATCACATTGGCCGCTTTGCAGGAACTTCAAGCCAATAACACGGCGGTGATTGTCTGCGATGCAAAGCATCTTCCTGCCGGATTACTATTGCCATTAGAAGGACATTATCTGCATAGTGAACGATTAGCGACTCAAATACAAGCTTCAGAACCGCTCAAAAAACAACTGTGGCAATATACCATCAAATACAAAATACGAAATCAAGCTAAACTTTTAGAAAGCTTGGGGTATCCGTTTGAAGCGGTAAAACGTCATGCAGACGAGGTCAAAAGCGGCGATACTTCAGGAGAGGAAGCCAAAGCGTCGCGTCATTATTGGAAAAATTTATTTCCGAATATGGACTTTCGGCGCGATCCTGACGGTGCATGGCCTAATGCCGCGCTTAACTACGGATATGCTATTTTGCGTGCTGCGGTCGCCCGTGCTCTTGTGGGCAATGGATTGCTTCCGGCACTTGGGATTTTTCATCACAATCGGTACAATGCCTATCCATTGGCGGATGATATGATGGAGCCTTATCGTCCTTTTATAGACAGCTGTATTGTTGAAATTATCAACGACATGCGGGATACAACCGAACTTAATAGAGAAATCAAAGCGCGGTTGATACATACCCTATCATCGGATGTAAAAATGCTGGGCGAGAGAAGTCCCATGTTAGTGGCCATCGAAAGAACGGCCACGTCGCTCTCAAAAAGTTATGAAGAAAACATACGACAGCTTCTCTATCCTGAAATGAATTGACCGCTTAATCATTGACGAGCCGCACTATGCAGTTCGACCGAATTAATGCGTACCGAGTTATGTGGGTTTTTGTTTTTTTTGATCTCCCTACCGAAACTAAACCTGAGCGCAAAGCCCATGCGCAGTTTCGTAAAGAATTGATGAAAGACGGCTTTACGATGATGCAATTTTCAGTGTATGTGCGTCACTGCGCCAGCGCAGAAAGCGCGGAAGCGCATATTCGTCGCGTCAAAGCTTTTATGCCCAAAAAAGGCCATGTCAGTATTTTGCGTATTACCGATAAGCAGTACGGAGATATACTCAATATCTGGGGCGCCAAAACCGAACCACTTGAATCACCGCCTGCCCAGTTGGAATTTTTCTAACAATTTTTCGCCAAAAGCACAAAATAAGCCGACGTCTTAGTTTCGCAGTAATTCAAAAAATTAAAAAAAGAAAAAGATGCCCTTTATTGCAAAAAGAGCATCTTTTTTCATTTTTAAACGATATTTAAGCCCTCTAAGTCGAACGATTGTGTGAGTTACAATCACATCGAATATCGTTCATACACCTTTGAAATCAAACCACAACCGGCTTGCCCATTGCTCAACATTACGCTTTAATATCGTTCATACACCTTTGAAATCAAACCACAACGATTTTTTTGGCAATCGCTGTTTTAGGCTTAATATCGTTCATACACCTTTGAAATCAAACCACAACAGAGTGCGTTATTTGACGGTTGTTTCCCTCAATATCGTTCATACACCTTTGAAATCAAACCACAACTGTTTGATTCTTTAAGTTGCGTTATCGTAGAATATCGTTCATACACCTTTGAAATCAAACCACAACCTTCAGTTTGCGATTCAAATGTTTCCGATGAATATCGTTCATACACCTTTGAAATCAAACCACAACAGTACTCATGCCGTCGTTCCGGTTAAACCGAATATCGTTCATACACCTTTGAAATCAAACCACAACTAAAGTCCAGTATCTATCGTTTCCGCCGTCAATATCGTTCATACACCTTTGAAATCAAACCACAACAACGCTGGGCTTTAAAGGTTTATACGATGCAATATCGTTCATACACCTTTGAAATCAAACCACAACGATAGCCATTCTAAATCGTTTCACGTTTCTAATATCGTTCATACACCTTTGAAATCAAACCACAACAAACGGCAAGGAAAGTAATACAAGAATATAAATATCGTTCATACACCTTTGAAATCAAACCACAACCCGATCAGGCTTTTGTATTCGGCGTCTGCCAATATCGTTCATACACCTTTGAAATCAAACCACAACAGACCACTTTCCGGCTATTTTATCGGTTATAATATCGTTCATACACCTTTGAAATCAAACCACAACACAATACCTTCAGCAATGCTGGCAGCCTTTAATATCGTTCATACACCTTTGAAATCAAACCACAACAGACAGTGTGCGTGAGACAACCGTAGAAGAAATATCGTTCATACACCTTTGAAATCAAACCACAACCAGTTTGTACATCCTGCGGTGCGGCGGTGAAATATCGTTCATACACCTTTGAAATCAAACCACAACATTGTGATACGGACAGTATTTTTACTCCTAAATATCGTTCATACACCTTTGAAATCAAACCACAACGTGAAAAAGATTTATCCAAAGAACGGTTTAAATATCGTTCATACACCTTTGAAATCAAACCACAACTGTCCATGTCTGTGAGTTAAAGTCAAATCAAATATCGTTCATACACCTTTGAAATCAAACCACAACGCTATTCATGACTATAAATTTGCTCGGTTGAATATCGTTCATACACCTTTGAAATCAAACCACAACTGTTCGTGTCGGCTTAAAAAACGGTACGGTAATATCGTTCATACACCTTTGAAATCAAACCACAACCTTTTAACAGCTTGCCTATAATGACAAGCTAATATCGTTCATACACCTTTGAAATCAAACCACAACTTGAGCGCCTATCAGAATGTTGTCAGGATAAATATCGTTCATACACCTTTGAAATCAAACCACAACCTCCACGCAGGGAGTTTGCCGGACTCTTTGAATATCGTTCATACACCTTTGAAATCAAACCACAACAACCGGCAATAAAAGACCTTAGTGAGAGCGAATATCGTTCATACACCTTTGAAATCAAACCACAACAGATCCGGAAACAGGAAAAATGGTTCACTTAATATCGTTCATACACCTTTGAAATCAAACCACAACTGAACGTAGCCGCTGGTGTGCACGATATGCAATATCGTTCATACACCTTTGAAATCAAACCACAACCGAAGTCGTTGCAGTGAATCAGGTACGTCTAATATCGTTCATACACCTTTGAAATCAAACCACAACTCACTTAGATTCGGCCCGGCTTGTCCAAATAATATCGTTCATACACCTTTGAAATCAAACCACAACCCAACCGTGCAATTCGTCGCCATCTTTACAATATCGTTCATACACCTTTGAAATCAAACCACAACCGACCAATGCGATCATCATTATGATTGTGAAATATCGTTCATACACCTTTGAAATCAAACCACAACCACGCGACGTGGTTACCGATAGTGTCGCGAATATCGTTCATACACCTTTGAAATCAAACCACAACTGATATAGGTGCATCATAACTTTATATACGAATATCGTTCATACACCTTTGAAATCAAACCACAACTATTCATCGCGTGATACGTCGCTCATACTCAATATCGTTCATACACCTTTGAAATCAAACCACAACAGTCCTTCAGTCCACGATACATTCATAGTAAATATCGTTCATACACCTTTGAAATCAAACCACAACCGTGAGGAAATCATCGCCATGATGGACGCTAATATCGTTCATACACCTTTGAAATCAAACCACAACCCACCACGCTTCTCTACATCGCGCGATAAAATATCGTTCATACACCTTTGAAATCAAACCACAACCAGAAGCAATTGAACTTAAAGCGCACATTGAATATCGTTCATACACCTTTGAAATCAAACCACAACCGTGTAACTATAAATAAATTATTCTTTGTAAAGATCGCTCAAAGATTATCGAAATTAAACAACAAAATACTTTTGTTTATCTCACCGAAGCATTCCCAATAAAAAAACCGCGCGGTCTCCCGAGCGGTTTTTTTAACGAGAAAAATATTAATCGGATCAGGCTTCCGCACCTTTGAAAGGTTTGAATTCGATCCAGTCATTTTCTTTGAAAATGTCTTTCAACAGTTCACGATCTTTATCAGTGGGCAATACCGTTTCGCGATAGGTCTTGTATTGCTCTTCACTCAAAAGACGACCGTCCACTGTGTACGGCTGTTTGGCATGCAGACCGATGCTGCGGTTAAACTTTACATCGGGCACGATCAATTTGGGCATTTCGCGAGGGATCAGAGTATTCATGTCCTCCACGAGTTTGCTGATCTCGGCGATATACAGATCGCGTGCAAGCTGATTGAGTTTGTCTTTCTGCACTTCTTCATCCGTCTCATGTTCATTAAAACGACCTTTGAGACCCCATACATATGCCCAGTGCGCGTTGGACGAATTATCCGTTCCGAAAAGATCGTAGGCGGTAGGAACCCATTTGTTAAAATATTTCTGAATAATCTCGACCGGTATTTTGCCCGCTTTGATGATACGCTTGAGGCCGTTATTACCTGTGCCAAGGTGAAATGATTCTTCTTTGAGCATAGGATTCATACTCATCGAGAGCGGCATAAATGCCGAATGGCTCAGCATTTTGAGCTGAAACTTACCGTCCCGATCAATGAATTCGGTATAGGTGTAAAGATCGAGCCAGTTTTCCATCACTTCATTAAATGAACCCAGTAACCGTTTTTGTTCAAACGCACGGCGCTCCAGGAGTTTCATCGCTTCTTTGCGGCCGGCATCGCCGAAGTGCGTCACTAAGATGTGACTCATTTGCCAACCGTGGCGCATTTCTTCCGCGTTAATACGCATCAGCGCATAGAGATCGTAATCGCTGGGCGCACGATCCACCAGATACCGCTGCTGTTCGACCGAGGCAAATTCCGTATCGCCTTGGAATACGATCAACTGCTGCAACGCATCGCGAATACCCTGATTGGGTATGTCCAGCACGCGTTCCCACTTACGATCACCTCTAAAATCGCCGAATTCGATTTCGTTGTACTTCAGCGCTTCGTACTTGGGTTCCAATTTGTAGTTGGGAAGAAACCGCTTAAAAGTTTTTTCATCATAGCCGATGTCTTTTTTCCATTCTTGGAAAAGATCAATCCAATCGTCAAATGTGGAAACCTGTGCTTTGATCATAACGCGGCCTTTCGGTTAGGAGTTATTTATGTGAATTATGATTGTAAATTCTTTTGTAAGAAACCGCTCAGAAAAATATCCACCATCTGCTTGGAAATACGGGCGATATTAGTGGTATTGTGGGTACGTTTTTTGGGATTGTACCACGTATAAGTCCAGTTCATCATACCGAAAAGAGCCAACGCGGCAATTTTGATCTCCGGCGTCGTCCGACGGGCAGATTTGTTGTTTTTGGAGATTACCATTTCGGAGAGTATGGTTTCTAAAATTTTAAGATAATTTTTCTTCTTTTCATTAATAATGCGATGATACTCTCCGGTCAGCGAATCGCTCTCCAACGCGAGTATTTTCATAGCGTCAAGGTGCGTGACAAAATAGAGCAAATGATTTTGAACGAGGATGTGCAGTTTCAACACCGGATCGTGGACGTGTGCAAGTTTTTCGTGCAGCGAACCGATAACCGAGTTAAATGAGTACTGCGAAATCAAAAACAAAAGCTCTTCTTTAGTTTTAAAATAATAATACAAACCGGCCAAACTCGTATGCATTGCTCCGGCTATGTCGCGCATGGACGTATTGTGATATCCTTGCTCGGAAAAAAGAGTCGCTGAGCGCTCCAGGATGTCGTTGAGCCGCAGATGAAATCGCGCCTGGTCACCTGCATTTTCAGGCATATATAACCGGCGTTTGGGCACGGTACTGCGTACGGATGATTTGGTGACGGCAGTGTTCATAAATCAGGTTTGATTCGGTTATACAATTCGAACGAACGTTCGAAATCTAAGCGACCGTCGGCATATTGTCAAATTTATTTTTTTACGGCAATCCCGTCGTTTATTTTATCCGTTCATGACTTTCCCGTTGAAACTTCCTGTCATGATTCGTATATATTCAAAATACATCTCCATTTCCCAAATTTGATTTTTTTTTCATGTCTTCAGTTGCCGTCAAAACGCCTGCACCCAAGAGAAAATTCAGTCAGAATTTTCTGACTAATCCGCATTATGTGCGAAAGATCGTGGATGCGGCAAATTTATCCTCCGGCGACACCGCGGTCGAAATCGGATGCGGTAAAGGTGCGCTGACCGAACTTCTGCTGGAGAGCGGCGCGACCCTTCACGGTGTTGAAATCGATCCCGATATGATCCGTATTCTCACGGAACGTTTTTCCCAACATCCGCGTTTTACATTGCATCATCAGGACATACTTACTTTTGATTTTCACGGTATGGCTTCCGGTTTTCCTTTGACCGTTATCGGCAACCTCCCGTATCATATTTCCAGTCCGATTTTATTTCATTTGATGGAATCCGGGCCGATCATCCGACAAGCCCTGATCATGGTACAAAAAGAAGTCGCCGAACGCATCGTGGGAAAACCGCACAGCAAAGATTACGGCATTCTTTCCATTTTTTGCCAATACCATGCAGCCTGTGAAAAACTTTTTGATTTGCCACCCGGCGCTTTTTTCCCGGCACCCAAAGTGACGTCATCCATTGTACGGATGACCTTCCATCGCGATATGACGCCCTGGCCTCATTATCCGCTTTTTGTAAAAATCGTCAAGACCGGATTTAATCAGCGTCGGAAAATGTTGCGTAATTCCCTTTCTTCGTTTGAAGGCATCAACAACGTCACGATAGATTTGAGTCAACGCCCGGAAAATCTTTCGGTAGAAGATTTTATCCGGCTAACCGATGAACTTGCTATGCATCAGAGGCATTATGCGGCCTAAAGCGGAAATCGAAATTGACAAAGAATTGATTGACGACATCAAAGATCTCGTCGATTCCAAAGCAGAACTTCTTGTTCGTAATATTCTGAGCGATCTGCACCCGTCCGACATTTCAGAAATCTTGGATCACTTGGATGAAGAGGAACGGAATTACGTTTTTCAGGTGATCGAACCTGAAAAAGCCTCGGAAGTCATCCTTGAACTGAATGCTACGTCGCGCGAAAACGTACTCGATAATCTGGATGAAGAACAAATCACCGAGATCATCGAAGAGATGCAAACGGACGATGCGGCCAATATCGTACAGGAACTCGACGACGAAACGGCCAAACGCGTTCTAGACCAACTTGATTATGAAGATCAGCAGGAAGTCAAGGAACTGCTGAAATATGACGAGGATACGGCCGGCGGTCTCATGCAGCTTGAGTTTGTATCCGTGATTGATACCAGTACGATGGTGCAAGCGACTAACGAAGCGCGTAAAAAAGCCGCGGACGTCGAAAAAATACACGATATCTATGTCGTCAACAGCTACGGTCACTTAGTCGGTTCAATCTCCATCGAAAAATTACTCGTGGAACCGGCTGAAAAACATGTCGCCGAAGTAATGCATCAGGAAATCCCGTTTGCCAAAACAGACGAGGATCAGGAAGAAGTCGCCCATTTATTCAAAAAATACGATCTGATCGCTTTGCCGGTCGTGACACGCGCCGGTAAACTGGTAGGCCGTATCACCATTGACGACATCGTGGACGTTATCGAGCAGGAAGCTTCCGAAGACGTTTCCAAAATGGCCGGCTCCGTGGATGAAGATGTCAGCGAACAATCTACATTTCGTATTTCCAAGTCGCGTTTGCCTTGGCTTTTTACGGCTCTGGCCGGTGAAACGGTTGCCGCTTTTGTTTTGAGCCGATTCGAATCGTCGCTCAACGCGATATTGGCCTTGGCTTTTTTCGTTCCGATCATTATGGCAATGGCCGGTAATATCGCCATACAATGTTCATCCATCGTCATTCGCGGTCTCGCCACCGGTGAAATCAGTATCATTGATATTCAGCGCCAAATATTCAAAGAGTTGCGCGTCGCAACCATCAACGGGTTCGCATTGGGCATCGCTTTGGGGATGATCGTCGCGCTATGGATCGGAAATATGCAAGTGGCCTTTGTGGTGGGTATCGCTCTGATCTGCGTTATATTTTTTGCCGCCTTCAACGGCACCTTATTCCCTCTTTTGCTCAAAAAACTCAATATTGATCCCGCTTTAGCTGCAGGACCTTTTGTCACAATGACCAACGATACGATCGGTATTCTGATTTATCTGGGTATCGCGACGTTGCTGCTAATACGATAGAGATTTTGAAGCATTATTTTTTTTCGATGATCACGGTCGCCGTGGCATAATGATCGGCATGCGAAACCGTAATGTGTATCTGCTGCCCCGCCAATTCTTTTTTTAATTCACCATAAAGTTCTATCGAAGGCACACCCCGTGCATCCGTGATGACCTCCGCATCCAGCCATCCGTGGGGATGAAATTTACCCACCCGCGCCGCTTTGATCAACGCTTCTTTGACGGCAAATCGAACGGCCAGCGACGGATACGGATCTTTTTTAGAATACGCGTACGTTATTTCTCCCGAGGTAAATACCCGATGAATAAAACGGTCCCCATACGCTTCACAGCTTTGGCGTATACGCGCTATTTCGACAATGTCCGTGCCTATCCCTGCGATCATGATCGGCTCCGTGTTTCATCCCATAGGCGCATCGCCTCAGAAAATTTTCCGCGGGCGGCGGTTTGTGAAATCGATTGAAGCGCTTCCGAAATCTCGCCATCGCTTGCTCCGACGTGTACGGCACCTCGCAAATGGGACATGAGTTGCCGTTCTCGACCCATCGCCGCCAGCGCGCTGATCACGCACAGCTCGCGCTCTTTGGCCGTCAGTATAGGCCGACTCAGGACTTTGCCGTATCCTTCAAAAATCATCCAGTCCCGGATATCGGTGCTGAGCGACTGCATATTATGCATAAGTTTATCAAAATTTTTATCGTAAATCATCGCACACAAGGCCATACCGTCTGATTTGATTTGTTCTTCTGTTCGCATCTCGACCCAATTGTTATCAGCAATACCGCGGTGTTTGAGCGTCGCGCCAAGTACGATCAAGCCTTCGATCGCCGATGGAAACCCGCTGAAAAGATAATTTTGCAGTATCACTTCTTTGATGCGCAATACGTCATACCCGGCATCCAGTGCCGTTGCAATACTTTCGCGCATCGGCTCGGCATCGTGTATGGCGACACACGCCGATAGACGGCAAAACAGATTTAATTCGGGAGATAAAGCGGAAGGCGTTGCACTCATAACCGTTATTTATGCGCTTAGCGCCTGTTCCCACGGCAGGCTGATGATAAATTCCGTACCCTTACCTAAAACGCTGGTCACAGCGATCGAGCCGCCGTGTTTTTGAATAATCGCCTGCGAAATAGCAAGTCCAAATCCCGTGCCTTCAGCTTCCGGTTTTGTCGTAAAACCCGGATCGAAAACCTGAGAAATATGTTCTTCGGCTATTCCTTGCCCGTCATCTTTGATGGATACGCGAATGCCGTCCGGACCGCGCCAGGTGCGAATCCAAATATGGCCTTCTTTCTGAATAGACTGCGCCGAGTTTTGTAAAAGATTGACCATAACTTGTGTCAGCGGTCCCGGTAAACCTTTGATGGAGGGTAACGGGGTATAATCTTTATGAAAGGTTATTTTGTTTTTGTATTTGATGCGAAGAAGATGCAGAGCGCGTTCGATTTGTTTTTCGATATCCACCGCGATCCATTGCTGATCATCATTACGGGCAAATCCTTTAAGTTCGCTCAATAAGTCCATCGCAAAAACAGACGCATTGGCGATCGTCTCCATCATTTGTTCAAAATCATGCGTGAGTTCAGCTACCCGTTTTTCGCGCATCAAAAGCTGAACATCGATCGCCGAAAAATTGGCAGATGTTACGGTGTCCAAAAATTCTTTCAGATCTTTCCATTCATGCTGCGCCAAAGTTACGGCATGATTGATATTGGCGATCGGGCCGCCCAGTTCGTGACTTACATCGCTTAAAAGTTTGCCCAGCGCGGATAATTTTTCCGCTCGGACAAGTCCTTCCTGCGCGGCTTGCAATTCACGAAACGCTTTTTCGTATGCGATCTTATGATGGTAATGATCAACCGCGCGATGAATAGTCACACGAAAATGTTCGGCATCAAACGGTTTGGGAATGAATTTATAAATCTGACCTTTATTGATCGAGTCAATCACCAAATCAATATCCGAATAGGCTGTAACCATGATACGCATGGCCTCGGGAGCTATTTCCTGTGACTTCATCAGAAATTCGTTGCCGGTCATGCCTTCCATTTTTTGATCGGATACGATCACGACGGTATCCGGGTGCTGTTTTAGAATATCCAAGCCTTCAAAACCGCTGCTCGCAGTGAATACCTGATAATGCTCGTCGAGAATACGCTCCATGATATTGGTAATCACGTACTCATCATCCACACATAGAACTTTGAGTTTTGCGCGGCTTTCAGGCGAATCTTGTTCTTTACCAATACGATTGAACATAATGCGTATATTATCCTTTGCGACGTCGTTTTGAAGAAGATGACGGCGTACGCAGGTTGCGTGATATTTTTTTAGAGCGATCGTTTTCAAATACATGCGGCAACACGTCGTCAATATGATCAGCAAAAATAAAGGTAAGCGATGACTTCACATATTCCGGTACATCATCAAGATCGTTTTTATTGAGCTTTGGTAGTATCACAGTCTTAATACCGGCGCGTCGGGCGGCGACCACTTTTTCACGAATACCGCCCACGGGCATCACCTTTCCGCGTAGAGTAATTTCACCGGTCATGGCAATATCATGGCGAACTTTTTTTCCGGTAAGCAGCGAGGTCAGACACACGACGATCGTCACACCGGCCGACGGACCGTCTTTGGGTGTTGCTCCCGACGGGATATGCATGTGTATTTCATTTTTATCAAAAATCTTGGGATCAATACCCAAGTCGCCGGCTTTGGAACGAATATATGAGATCGCCGCTTGCGCCGATTCTTTCATAACATTCCCCAATTGCCCCGTCATCTGCATACCGCGGTTGCCTTGCATAAGGCGCGCTTCGATAAAAAGAATCTCACCGCCGTTCATAGTCCATGCCAAACCGGTTGCTACACCGGTCTCCGAGGTACGTCGCGCCACTTCAGGAAATACTTTTTGCGGACCGAGGTATTCGACGATATCCGGCAACTGGACTTTGGCTTTATTTTTATTTCCTTCGGCTTTTTTACGAGCGATTTTGCGACAAACATTGGCTATTTCGCGTTCCAGATTACGTACGCCCGATTCCCAGGTATAGGATGCGATGATCTGATACACAGCTTCATCGGTTATTTCGATATCGCTTTCTTTTAATCCGTTTTCTTCGATCTGCCGCGGGATAATATATTTTCTGGCAATCTGCAGCTTGTCCTCCGCGATGTAACCCGACAGGCGAATAACTTCCATACGATCCAGCAGCGGCGCAGGTATCGGGGAAATTTCATTGGCCGTAGCGATAAACATTACATCGCTCAGATCAAAAGGAATGTCAACATAGTGATCGTTAAATGAACCGTTTTGTGCCGGATCGAGCACTTCTAAAAGCGCGCTGGACGGGTCGCCGCGGAAATCCTGCCCGATTTTATCTATTTCATCCAGCATAAAAACGGGATTCGAACTTTGGCAACGGCGGATTTCTTGTATTATTTTTCCCGGTAATGCTCCGATATAGGTACGGCGATGACCACGTATTTCGGCTTCATCTTTGACACCACCGAGGCTAAAACGGACAAATTTTCTACCGATAGCTCGCGCAATCGAGCGACCAAGCGATGTTTTACCGACGCCCGGAGGACCCAAAAAACATAGGATCGGGCTTTTGCTGTCTTTCCGTAATTTTTTGACGGCAAGAAATTCCAATATGCGGTTTTTAACATCATCCAGATCGTAATGGTCTTCATCCAAAATCTTTTTGGCTTTTTTGAGATCAATCCTATCCCGCGTGGCATTATACCAGGGCAGCTCGAGCAGCCAGTCCACGTACGTTTTGCTCACGGTATACTCTGCTGCACTAGGCGACATTTGCGACAGACGGCTGATTTCCTTCATGGCCGCTTCCTTGGCTTCGGCGGGCATTTTCTTTTTTTCGACGGCCGCCTTAAGCTCTTCGACTTCGACCGAACCGTCATCATCTTCACCTAATTCGTGACGAATGGCCTTAATTTGTTCACGCAAAAAATATTCACGCTGATTTTTGCTGAGTTCGGCGTTGACTTCCGTTTGTATCTTGTTATTGAGCTCCAGCAATTGTATCTCACGGCTGATGGCCGACATTACCTTCGTGAGCCGCTCTTTCACGCCGATAGATTCTAATATTTCCTGCTTTTCGTTCAATTCGATATTAAGACTCGAAGCAACCATATCGGCCAGCTTATCAGGCTCACGAATGTTGCTGACAATAACTTTGAGTTCATCGGGCAATATGGGCGAGAGCGTAACCATTTTCTGAAAACTTTCCGACACACCGCGTTTCAGGGCATCGGTTTCCAAATCATCCGCTGACGGCACATGGATCGGTTCCACCTGACCGCTCAGATAGAGACCCTCCGGTGTTGCCGCTTTGAGGCGAATACGCGAAAAACCCTGAATGAGCAAACGCACACTGCCATCGGGAACCTGAAACATCTTAAGCACATTGACCGCCGTACCGACACCGTAGAGATCTTCAAATGACGGATTTTCTTTGTCGGGTTGACGTAAAGTAAATACGCCGATGATTTTGTGGGACGAAAGCGCTTCTTGCACAAGCTGAACATGGTTTTTTTCCATTACCACAAGAGGAAATACTACAAAAGGAAAAATCACATTATCCCGTAACGGAAGTATGGGTAGTTTTTCCGGAATCGCTATGGAATCGGATTTCATGTCTGTCGAAATATTTGCTTCAGGCATAGATAGTTATTATTCGATCACTATGTTTGTAACACGCGATGAGCGCGAGGTATCTTTTTTTAATCGTACGATAAGAAAACCGTTTTCGTAACCGGCTTTGATGGCCTGATCTTGTATGCGTGTATTGACTTTGATGCGCCGTTCAAAAGGGCCGAAATCTATTTCCATTTTATGGTAATGTCTTTTTTCGCTGAATTTCATTTCATGACGATGGCCGCTCACCGTCAGAATGCCGGCTTCGTATGTCAATCGTATATCGTCCTGTTTGACGTTGGCGATATCCATCACTACGATAAATTCATCATCCGTCTCCAAGACATCGGTGGGCGGGTGCCAACGTTTTTCGGAGTGCAGCAAAATGGGAAACTTGGTATTAAAAAGGTTGGAAAAAATAAAATCCATATCATCATCTACGCCGCGTAAACGGTGGATGGAATATTTTTTATCGTCTTCCATATCATCCATAAAAATACCTTTTGGATATTGCGCGGAGGGTTTTACTTATACGAAGATAAATATAATCAGTTGTACACTGTAAAAGCAAGCGCATTTAAGCTTCTTTGCCTATAAAAAATTATCATTTGCCTATCGTTTATACCGTGGCTACATTAGCTCGTTCACCCCAATGAACGGAAAGTGAGGTTCGGATTTGATCCTTGCTACACAAAGCTCTACGCGTTTCCTTTTATTAATATGCTTTTTTTATGGCATGCCCACTGTAGCAGCGTGGGGACAGTTGCGTCTGGAGCTCGGCTTTGACCGCAAAAATGATCTTTTGTGGGCCACAGACCCGGGTATGGAAAAAGCCACATACTCTAATCTTGATATCGAAACGTGGGGCGATTTCACGTTACGCAATGATTTACCGCAAAGTCCGGGCGGCGGAAGCTATATTTCACTAAACGGTATCCAGCAATATCTTCAAATCCCTGAACGCGCCGGCCTTCAGGTTTCCGGTAATATATCTTTTTCGATATCTATGTGGCTCCGTGTTCCTGCCGGCACACAAAACGGTGATATTATCAGCAGCGACAACGGTTTCATCAATGGCTATCGTTTATTTTTGGATGACGGCATGATCCGTTTTGAAATTCGGGACGGTACCAAAGAGATTTTTTCGTCCAATCGCTTGCTCATGCCTAATCAGTGGCAACATATCGGTGTAGTTTGCGACGGGCTCGGCGACTCGGTTACTTTTTTTGTAAACGGAGCATCCGTTGCTTCCCATCCTTTTACACGCGTAGTACAGGTACAGTCCGGAACACAAACCTATATAGGCACGCGTGCCGAATCTTCATTTCCCAATTATTTGTACGGCGATATCGATGATTTTCGTTTCTTTTCAGGCCATGACACGATTTTCGAATATATACGCACTATGCCGGAGCACGATCTACAGCGCCCATCTCTCAAGCGCACCAAAACAATCACACCGTCATATTTTACGTTGTACCAAAATTATCCCAACCCGTTTAATATGGCCACTCGGATTGATTTTGAAATGATACGGCCCGGAAGCGCTGAACTCCAGATATATGATTTGCTGGGCAATATGATGAAACCAATCTTCACCGGCGAACTTTCGGCGGGGCGTCATACCTATACTTGGGATGGCACAGATAACAATAACACACCGGTATCCAGCGGCATTTATTTTGCCCGCCTTACCGTGAACGGTATTGTACAAACAAAAAAGATGGTGTTAATCAAATAAATCGCTACGGAACGAATTTGTAACCGACACCGTGCACTGAAATAATATGCGTCGGATCTTTGGGGTTTATTTCAAAATAGTTACGCAAACGTACGATAAAGTTATCTACCGTTCGCGTTGAAGGTATCGCCTCGTAACCCCATACTTTCGTTAATATCTCCTCGCGCGTCACGACTTGCTCCTGACGTTCGATCAGTAGTTTCATCAGCATGCATTCCTTAGGCGTCAGTTGTATTTTTTTTCCCCGCGCGACAGCTATGTAGTTTTCAAAATCAATTTCATTTTTATCAAAACTAAATTTACTTGTTGATGATTCATTGACGGCATTACGGCGCTTAAGTAAAGCTTTGACACGCAATAAAAATTCGTCCAACTCAAACGGTTTACCTAAATAATCATCGGCACCGAGTTTTAGGCCTTCGATACGATCACGCGCATCACCTTTGGCGGTCAAAAAAAGTATGGCCGTTTCCGAATCCGTTTTTCGGATTTCGGCACAAACATCGTAACCGCTCTTTTTGGGCAGCATGACATCCAAAACAATCAAATCAAACTTATTTTTTTTCCATTGCACTAACGCATCCTCACCGGTTTGAGCCCAGATAACATTGTACTCAGTCTCTAAATTGAACTGCAATGATTCCGCAATATGGGTTTCGTCTTCGACCAATAGGATTTGCGATTTATTCGTCATATTTTATATCCCTTTATTTTGTAAGCGATGGAATACTAACCGTAAAAACAGTGCCACCTTCCGTTGCCGATTGACAATCAATCGTTCCTCGGTGAGCTTCTACGATGCGTTTTACGATATACAAACCCAATCCGGTTCCTTTCGTGGTTCGTGTCATCTCATCACCCGCCCTGTAAAAACGTTCGAATACTTTTTTACGATCCTCGGGCGCTACGCCCGGGCCATTATCGGTTACGGTTAATACCGCGCGGTCGCCTATCATAGACAGTAAGACATTAACCTGTTTAGGTGTTTGCGAATATTTTACGGCATTTTCGATAAGATTATTGACTACGGAAATCATGGCATGCGCATCGGCGTGAATGTTAATATCGGACGCAATGTTACCTGAAAACGAAATAACGCTTTCCGTATCGGATGTTTTCCATTTATCTAAAACGGATTTAACCAGCTGCGCCATATCAAGCGTACCCATCTGATAATCATAATCATTACGTTCAATACGGGCGGCATCCAAAACATTTTCCACTAAGCGTTGTAAACGTTCCACATCGGCAAGGGAGTGTTGAACAAACTGTTCCCTGCGTTCTTCGGTAATCAGCCGTCGTTGAAGCGTTTGCAAATACAGTTTGATCGAAGAAAGCGGCGAACGTAATTCATGCGTCATGCTCAGGATAAAATTTTTCTGGTGCTCCTGTAATTGTAACTCGCGCCGGAATGCGGCATATAAAAAATAAATCGCAATCATCACCATCAAGGCAAAAAAACTTCCTTCCGATAAAAACATGACGGTCCGGCGGTCCATCTGCTCCTGTAAATTATCTTCGGCTTTGTATTTAGGAATCACCGTTAAGGGCAATTCCAAATAGGTTACCGGTGTAGAACTGATCGGAGGGTTTTTTTGCAGTATAAATCCGCTATCCGACGCGGCTAATTTTTGTTCTAGAAACGGCCAATTAATCGGAAAAAAATAAATCAGATCCTGATAGCGAAGGAATATCGTATCGGGTGTAACCACGAAATGTGAACGCGGCCAATCATTTTCTTGAGCATGACGAAGTATATGCAAGGGGTGGTTCAACGATCCTTGTATCAGATCGCGGTATTCCAATGTCAGAAAACGACGCAACTCCGATGCTTTACTGCTTATCATCTTTTTATGCAAATTCATCACGGTACGATTTTGCTGTACCTGAAAATACATCCACCAAAAAATCTGGGCCAGGCACAGAAGCACGATAACGATAAAAATAACTATGGTTTTCTTTTGTAGTTTCACGGCGGTATTTACAAGGTTTGTTTATCTTTAAGCAGGGCTTCGTAAGCCGCTTTTATTTCTTTAAAACGTTCATCACCGACGATACCTGTATCATCGGCGGCGTTTGCATCCGGATGGTATATCATGCTCAGTTTGCGATATACGGCTTTGATTTGATCAATGCTCGCATCCTCTTTGACGCCAAGTATATCATAATACGAACGGTGCGCCTTACTGGCCGATGAGGGGTGAACTCCGCCCAATCGCATAGCTTCTTCAACAAATGATTTGATCTGTTCAACCTGCGGCGTTACCTCGGTGACGGACAGTTGACCGTTTTCAAAACCGGACTTGAGCACCTGAAGCTCCGAACGAAAATCCATAACGGCCATAATAATATCTGCACTGGAGTGACCGGCAAGCGCTTCGATGATACAAGCTTCCGTTTCTTGTATCAACGTTATCACCGTCGTTTCGCGTTGTGTTTGCAACCGTTGACGCAAATCACGAGTATTGCGCTGAATATCATCCGCTATTTCTTTGGCCATGACATAATGCTTTTGAACTAAAGCGTCTTGAGCACGTTCTAAATAAAAGCGATACTCGGAAATTTCTTTTGGAAATGAAGCGCCGTCTTCAGATTCAGAAAAACTTTTCAAATCTAGTTCAGCATTGGACACTTCAAGCAACGCTTCTTTGCGCAACTGCTTATAACGCTCCGCGGACTCCTTGGCACGGATCGCCAGACGCACCACTTCGGCTGATAATGACTCACATAAATCATACTGCATTTCAGCAAAAGCCCTCTGCAAAGCGGAGAATTTTTCCAAGGCGGATTTAAAATCTTCCGGTGCGATCATTTCGGCTTCAGCCGTACGTGCCAATACGATGTTTTCATCGGCATCATCCACCCACCACTGCGCCTGTCGGCGCAACTCCTGACGACGTGATCGCTTACGCATATAAAAAATAAGGACGGCCAAAACCAAACATCCGGAAACAGCCACAAAAGTGAAACGAATATTGATCCAGCGCGACTCTTCTTCTATTTCTTGTTTGAGTTCTAATGCGTCGGCAAATTCGGGATCAAATCCTAATGCCATATCGAGAAACCCCCGCGCAATGCGATAACTGTCTTTTTCATACTCCGTACGCGCATTTTTGGTGTACATATCGGCAAGTTGACTGGCTGCCCGTTTATGTAGTGATTTCCCTTCCGTATCGGTTTTATCAATTTCTAATATCTCTTTCGCATTTTGGAAAGCCTGATACCAATTTTCTTTAGCCAGGTCTTTGGCGGCCTGTGTTTTGAGGTAATCAAGACGTGTTTTTTTATCGCTACGAACATAATCATAATGCGAGCCAATAGACAATCGGTCTTCGCCGGCCATATATATTTTGGATGTCGTATCAATTCTAAAGTCTGAACTCGCCGCATTCAAAAACATCGGATCATGACTCACATCGGTTCGATGCGCTTCGATGCCTTCATATAGTACGCCATTATTCCACAAATTATTATTGGATAGCAAAGCAAGAGCGCCTTGTTTTTGCCCGATACCGATACGATTCCACACTACATTATTATTGATCAAGGCCAGGCCCGATGCATTTCTTATCAAAACACCATAACCGATTTCCTTTTCAGCATACCGGCTCGTATCATTTTTATGAAGGACTATGGTATTATTCCGTATTAACGGATTGGACTGCCCGTCAATAGTGATTCCATTTTCACCATTGCGATAGATGGTATTGCCTATGACTTTCCCGACAGATCCGAGATGAATCAATAAACCGTCTTTTTTGTTATCACGGATAATATTGCGTTCAATCAGCGGCGATGATTTATCACTGACGCTAATTCCGGAAGCTTCGTTTTGATAAATAAAGGACTGTGTGATCGTACCTTGACTTCGGTCTGATACACTGATACCGTAACCGGTATTATCGCTGATACTGCACTCGCGTAATATGACTGTGCTATTGCTTTTCATTTCCACGCCTACGGCGCCGCGCCTGAAAGCCACGCGATCGGCTGAAAAATTGGAATACCGTGCCAGCAAAACAGGAAAAGCCGTAGATTGATCAAATTCAAAACTCAAATCGCGAAGCCGAAGTGAACTTATGTTGTAGGCTTGAATGACGGGTGCCGTTGGTGATCCGATCACGAGTGTTCGTCCCGCAGGATCGCCTTCAAGGGATATAAAATTCCTCAGGATTAGATTCTCTCTATATATCCCGGCTTTGATGCGTATAATCGAATTCAGTTCCGATTTATCAATCGCTTCTTGTATAGTGCGATAGCGCCCCGCGCCATCCGAAGCAACAGCATAAGGTCTCTGTACCACCGGTCTCCTCGTAGAACGGGAAACTTGACCGTTCACCTGCGTCCAGAGAAGAAAGACCGATACACAGGTAACACATATTATTTTTGATATAAAAGGCATATGGTTTGTAATGTAAATCAAAATTTTCTGACATTCACCAAAAATGGTAAACCCTCATTAAACGGCAACTTAATGAGGGTTCAGTGAAACAATGTATACTGTTTGATTACTGTCGGGAATGAATCGGTCCGTTTTCCAAATTAAGTACACCTCTAGGACACACCGCTGAACATATTCCGCACCCGACGCACGAAGCTCGCACGATATTCTGTCCACGCTGAGCGTAGGAGCGAACATCAATTCCCATTTCACAATACGTCGAACAATTACCGCAACTAATACATTGTCCGCCATTGGTGGTGATCCGAAAACGAGAAAAGTATTTTTGCAGTATGCCGAGATAGGCGGCCATAGGGCAACCAAAGCGGCACCATACGCGACTGCCCATCAAAGGATAAAAACCGACGCCGATCACACCGGAAAATAATGCGCCGATAACAAATCCGTACACATTCGAAAAAGACGCAGATACACTTCCAAGCATAAGGCCATTGGATAAACTATTAATCCAAACAACCGCAGTTGTGATCACTACAAAAGCTAAAACACCATAAACCGAATACCGTTCGATCTTCCACGAGCGCAACGATTTATCGGATAAATGCCTGTAAGGATCACCCAGAGTCTCCGCTAAACCACCACAGCCGCAAACCCATGAACAATACCACCGTTTCCCGAAAAAATATGTAAGTATGGGCGTTGCAATAAAACTCATCACGGCGCCCCAAAACACCATAAATGTACCAAGCCCTCCGGGTTGTGATACTAACCAGTTAATGTCATTAGGAAACAAATAATTGTATTTCAGAGGCCAGAAATATGAAAAATAAAACTCGGGTTGATTGAATTTTTGAAGTAATCCGGGTAAGAGAAATGCAAAACCTAGTTGAAAAAAAATTACTGAAACGGTTCGGATCAGTTGGTAACGGCTATGCCTGTTTTTCGCCATCATACGCAAACCCATTATCATCACAGCCAGCGTATAATAGAATCCGTAAAGAAACCATTGATCAGCAGGTTTATTTCTTAGAATGCCACTCAACCAATCTGTCGTACGTATCAGGTACTCTAAGCGTTCAGGAAACCAGTAAAGTACTACATAAAATCCGGTAAAAAATACGGCGGCAATCCATCCCCATACCCCGCGGTTGACGAAGGAATTAAAAAAAATTCGATCATGTTTTATACCGGGTTTTCTGTCATACCACATGGGCATGATGTAGGCTAATGCTCCTATAGTTATAAGCCCACTGGAAAGTAAAAACATCCCGATTGGATATTGTTCGGATATCGGACTTAAAGCAACGCCAAGCATCAAAAAACCTATAGCGACAAAAGCGAGAGATAACTTTTGATGCAATCTTAGCGTAACAAGGGGTATCTGAATCGGAACGGGTTGATTCATAGGGGGATGATCTATGTAAGATTTAATAATTTATCGTACAATGAAGTGAAGGCCGCGCTGGACCTGCAAAAGAAGATTTTGTGCAGGATACCTTCGGTTGTATTCGGCAATGATATGCGACTCGTACTGCATAAAAAATTCGGGGTCGCAATTAGCTTCGCCCAAATTTTGTAGAACATAGTCGATCGTTCGGCTTTCTTTTATCCAACGTTGACATACATTTTGTCTGTAGCGTATCCCCATCAGATTAAATCCGATTACAATCCGGTTATCTTTTCGAAAAACAATTCGGATACCATGCTGTCCGTCAGGATGTTCCCACCAGAGATGCTCTTCGCCGTCACGGGGTACGTTCGGCACTACACCATATGTCTGATATTCGATGTCAAAAAATTTAGCCGAGTTAAACCAAATCCCACGATCATAAGCTTGGCGTTCACCCGTCAAAACACGCGCCAACGCTTCACCTTGCATGCGACCCGTGTACCAAAGTTGTTCAATTTTGGGATGCGCAGGCTTGGGTTCTATGAACTCCGCACAATCACCGGCGGCATAAATATCAGCAATCGGCGTTTCCAAAAATTGATTGACCAACACACCGCGATTCAGCGGAATTCCGGAAGTACGTAAAAATTCAATATTAGGTTTTACACCGGCCGTCAAACCAACAAACTCGCATGGTATAACTTCTCCGGACTTAGTTACAACCGCATCCACGCGACCTTTATCGTTGCCACGAATCTCCTGAAGTTCGGTATTCAATCGCAAATCTACGTGATGCGCACGGATGTGACGATTAATCATATCCGATTCTTCCGCCGGCAAAATATTATTCCAGTAAGATTTTTCTCGTACAAGGAAAGTCACGTGAATGCCGCGAGAGATCAGCATTTCGGCCATCTCGATACCGATCAAACCTCCTCCCACGATCACAGCACGCTTTACCGACTTGGTGTTTCGCTCCATCAGTTCAAGATCTTGCAAAGAAAATAGTCCCTGCACACCTTGAAGATTTTGACCCGGCCAGCCGAATGTTTGATAGACAGATCCGGTGGCAATAACTAATTTATCGTACTTCATGGTCTCGCCGTTTTTCAGGTAAATCTGTTTTTCGGCAGGTACGACGCGTTCGACTAATCCACGCCTGAGTTGGATTTCATTTTTTTTCCAAAAATCATCTTCATAGGGCTTAGTGTGCTCGTACTTCATGTGCCCCATATAGATATACATCAGTGCCGTACGGGAAAAAAAATAATCACTTTCACCGGAAATAATAGTAATCGGTTGATCGTTGCGTTTACGGACATGGCGAGCTACGGTAGTACCGGCTATACCATTACCGATAATAATAATTTGGGACATAATGGATTTATTAAAACGGGTTATGCGTTGCCCGTATTACGTTTTTTTCGTTTATGGGCAATATGTTTTCGTTCACTAGGGCTGACATAGTTTGATTTTTCGATACATGTTTGAATAATCCGCGCCTTGCGCACTTCTGTTTCAAAACGACGGATAGCTTTCTCAATGGGTTCGTTCTTCCGAACAATCGTTGATAACATGGTACACCTCACAGGTTAGATAGAAGGATATACCGCATATACGCAAACCCCTGGCCAAAGTTTCCGGTTGCTTCATGTAACTTACACTGTGAGTTTTTATTCCCTGTTATTTGATAAACAAAATCTTTCGAGAGTAGGTTTTCCCGTTAGCTACGACCGTTACGAAATATATACCGCTGGCTACTTTATTACCGTGCGTATTTTTTCCATTCCATTCACGCTTATATATCCCTGGCGAAAGTTGGCCGTTAACTAATCTATGCACCAGGCCACCCCGCACATCGTATATACATGCTTTCACTTCCATCGTTTTATTTACTTTCATAACGATGCTGGTTCGTTCATCGAATGGGTTGGGGCTGTTGCAAAGTAGTTGGAGCGGGCTTTCTTCGTACACTGAAACGTTGATCTCAAATTTAACTGTATCGGCTCCGTCTATGTTGTAGGCACGCACTTCTACGACATGAGTGCCTATATCCGTAACCCCCGGTTTCCACTGCACTATACCGGAAATCGAATCGCACTTCAGTGATGAGGGCCCTGATAATATTTGCCAACGCGGCGCAGGATTACCGTTGGCGATAAGACGATACGTCCATGACGAATCCGATCGAATTTTTTGTTTGTTTGGAATTTTTATGATTGGTTTTTGTGTACCGGCTCTATAGAATTCGATACCGCCTCGCAAATTACCGCACACTATATCTCTATCACCGTCATTATCCCAATCTAAAGCAAACGGCACAGCTTGGCCTGTCACTTTAATAGTCGAAAACTTTCCTGCGATCTCCTGAAATACATTTGCATTCTGCCGCTCATAATAGCGTAGTGTTCCGTCTTTGTAGCCTACGATCAAATCTCGATCCGAATCACCATCCCAATCCAATAATATGGGGACGGCATCGGAAAGACCGTTTGCAGCGATTAATGTAACGGTTGCCGTAGAAAAATCAGGATTTAACAGAGTGCCGTTATTAGATATGAGTTGAACTTCTCCACTCTCTTCTCCAATAATCAAATCCAGATCGCCGTCGCCCTCAAAATCTGATAAAAATGGCGAGCTATTATTGCCTATGTCCAAATTTGCATAAAATTGATTTTCTAATGTGAATTCCGGGCTCGTTGAGCTGCCAGTATTGCGGTAAAACATTATTTTACCGTCGAATTTTCCGACAAATAAATCCAAATCGCCGTCATTATCTATATCTCCTAAAGCAGGTGCCGTAATAAATTCATCTTGTGGTATTGTGACAAACCATGAAGAATTGCTTTGGAAAACCCCGTTGGCTGTCTGACGATAAAATAGGATCGCCCCGCTATAGCTACCAAGGATAATATCCAACCGGCCGTCGTTATCCAGATCAGCCATTATGGGGTGGGCGTTACGACCGACATCAATGTTTTGTAATAGATTCTTTGTGATTAACTGAAATTGGGCCGATTGCGGTGTTCCTATGTTTCTATAATACCACAAATTATCCCGGTCTTCTTCACGGTATAGTACGCTTACCAAAAGATCACCGTCGCCGTCACCATCGGCGTCTACAAACGAAGGCATGTTGTATCCTAATGTTTTTAACTGCCGCGATGGGTAAGTAGATGTAGCCGTATCCGGAATAAAAGGATGCGCCGAATCGCCAAGATTTGGTAAAAAATACAAACCCGTACTGAAGAAATCGCCCCAAAATAAATCCGGATCCCGATCATCATCTATATCAAAAAAACAAACTGCGCTTGCACCATGTCTTTGCTCTTCGCTTCGCTTAGCAGGGGTGATGATCGCAATATCTTGAAACGCATCAGTAATAAATTTTAATAAAAAACTGTGTTCGTTCCCCACATTTTCATAATACGACAGTGTTCCGACACTTCTACCAGAAAAAAAATCATAATCACCATCAGAGTCAATGTCTTTAAAAACGGGTACAGTCTGGTCTTCCGTTAAGACGGGTGCATTGAGGGTATCCAACACGGTTTCCGTTTGCAACACAAAATGTGCATTTACCGCGCTCCCTTCATTCTTATAGTAACCCATACGTGCACCGGAAACCCCACAAAATAAATCCAAATCCCCATCCGCATCGGCATCAATAAAACGTACCCATTGATTCACTTCTAAACTGGCAAAATTATCCGTTATCCATAGCCACCGCAAAGGCCCTTCCACGCCGCTATTCATGTAATGCGTTATACGTCCATCGGTTTGTACGATGAACAAATCCGGATCACCATCCGAATCAATATCTGCAAACTCCGTCTTAGGTACATACATCCCGCCGTGCGATGCGTATGGGATCATGCCATCCTGATCGTAGAATGTCAACGCTTCGGTATCTTTGAAATAATTTTGCGAGTAAAGTACGCCCGCCGCGCATAGAAGAAATAGAGAATATCTAACGATCATAATGAGATAATAAGCTACTTAAAGAAACGGTGTCTGATCTCACGGAAACAAGCTAACAGCAATATAGGTAAAAATATCACGGCACTAATAATATGAATACTCTCCGGAATCACATCGTGCATCGTACCTATAGATACTTGCGGCTTTATATCAAAGTAGGAATATACACTGTCAGTTAATGACCCCATTGCCAATGCAATCATAGCAATAGAAAACAAATAAATAAT
This sequence comes from bacterium, assembly GCA_013360215.1. Classification (NCBI taxonomy): domain Bacteria; species bacterium. The sequence goes on from JABWCP010000003.1 coordinate 82,972, forward strand.
TAGTGACCTTTGCCCAAGTTTAGAACGCACTAACGCAATCGTTGAAATGTTCGTTGCAGGCCCTGCTAACAAAAAAACCAGTGCGGCTCCTGGAGTAATGCCTTTCATGATCAAAGCAGCGGCTATGGGTGTTGACGCACTGGCACACACATATATTGGAATTCCCACCGCAAGCATTATCATCATATTCACCAGCGGGCTATGCATCACATCAATAAAAAAGTTTTCTGGTATGATTGCCGATAAAATGCCAGAGGCAATCAGCCCAAGAAGTAAATAATAAGCTACATCACCCAGTAAATCCGTAAAGGCATAAACAATTCCTGATTTTAAACGATCAAATCGCGTCTCTACAATTTTGTCAGTTTCATTATTACAATTTGTTGAACAATTACACGAAGTCTGCGGATCGTCAGTTTGCTGTATAGTGTCGTTCTGTTTTTGTGACCCAAAAATATTTTCAAGTGAACCACTGACTATGGCAGTAATGAATGCCGCAATGGGTCTAATAATCGTCATGATAGGATCCAAAAAAGCATACGATACAGCGATGGAGTCCACTCCTGTCTCCGGAGTGGACACTAGAAAGCTCATTGTAGCGCCATTACTGGCTCCGTTTTTTTTCAACGACATTCCGACCGGAACCACACTGCATGAACATAACGGCAAGGGAACTCCTATCAGAGCCGCTTTCCATACCGACTTCCAAGAAGAATCCCCAAGATGCTTACCGAGCATTTCAACTGTAAAGAGACCTCTCAGTATACCTGCTAAGATAAAACCAATAAGTAAATAAAATGACGCATCAACAAGTGTATCGGCAATTGATATAAAAATAGATTCTAACATATGTGTGTAATATATGCTCTATCTGACGTTAAACCAAGTCCATCATTGATATTTCACTGTATCAATTACATCATAAACTGTACTGTTATTACTTAAAGAATTTTCTTGCATTTCCATGTCTCGCCGTATATATTTGCGACGTCATTGGCACCTGTAGCTCAATTGGATAGAGCATCTGACTACGGATCAGAAGGTTTGGGGTTCGACTCCCTACGGGTGCACAACAAAGGCTTTAGTTTTTCTAAAGCCTTTTTTACTTTACGGCACTTCGATGCACCGCATTCTCGTTATCATACCTGCTTTTAATGCCCATTCAACAATCAATGGCATTTTATCTGTTTTAAATCAATTTAAAGATCGTTCCCGACCGCTTGATATTGACCTAGACACGCTTGTTGTAGACGACGGTTCAGAGCCCAGGCTAGAAACTCACCTTAATTCAGGCTACGGACATATTATTACACACACACTCAATAAAGGCAAAGGCGCTGCTTTAAAATCAGGTTTTAAGTTTGCTTCCGATGAAAAGTATAACTATGTCGTAACGATGGATGCCGACGGACAGCACGATCCCAATCAACTGCTTGAGATGGTTTCGTTTGGGTTGCGCGGCGACTACGATTTGGTTATTGGCGAGAGAAATATAAGCTTAAAATCAATGAGTTTGGGGCGTTTTCTCTCTAACAAAATTACCACAAAAATTATTCGTAGAATGAGCGGTTTAGATATTAAAGATAGTCAATGCGGTTTTAGGTTTATCAAAATTGATCTACTGGATAAGATTGAGTTGCATACGGATAATTTTGATACCGAATCTGAATTTTTACTTCGCGCTTCAAAATATAAGATCCAATATTCTAATTTTCCGATTCCAACAATCAACAATTTATCCCACAGTCATATCAATCACTTGCGTGATACCGTCCGCTTTATACGGCTTTTACTGAAATCTATTTAGTTTTCAGTATATTAAAACAAAAAAGCCCATCAATTGATGGGCTTTTTTGTTATTACTTCTTAAAAGATGCTTATTTCAACATCATCATCTTCTTGGTCTGCGTGAAAGATTGTTTACCATCTTTCGATACGGCTATCATTCGGTAAATATATACACCGCTTGCTACTTGTTGGTTGTATTTATTCAAACCATTCCAAACAACTTTTTGGAATCCTGATGTTTGGTCAGCATCAACAAGTGTTGTAACTTCTTGTCCAAGGATGTTATACACCTTAATGGTAACTTTAGCAGATACAGGCAATTCGTAACGTATTGTTGTCGTCGGATTAAACGGATTCGGATAATTAGACTTCAAAGCAAACGTACGCGGCATATCCATGGATACGACAACTACGTTGTGCGCTGTGACAGTACCATCATAACCGACATCCGAAATACGATAAGCATACATCTTCCCTGTTTCAGCAGACTTGTCAAGATAATTGTAGTCTGTCGCAGAAGCTTTGGTACCTTGACCTTCGATGCTTGAAACAGTTTGATACTGCGCATTGGCATTCGAAAGTTTACCTGTTGAACGATAATGTTCAGCTTCTTCATCATTTACTTCACGACGTTGGATAAGCCAATATGCATTTTCCGTTTCACTTTCAGTTCTCCATTCGACACGAATTTGACCGTCCGTCGTCGTTGCACGGAAATAAGCTAATTCAACAGGCAACGAATTGTCAAAAGTCGTAGTACCTAAGGTGAAATACGTCGGACTATTCAAACCTGCAAGTGAAGTTGCATTGGACAATATGTAACCCGCCGTATCGCCATCGGTAGTTGCCGATTCTAAAGTATCAACACCAACACCGCCAATATTATCCCATGTACTGAAGTCCGTAGAACGTGCTACTCGCAGATTAGCTTCAACTGACGCAAAATCGCTAATAGCCCTGCGCGCATACACTAAACGCGCGGTCAAATCACTGCCTGTGAAATCATTTCCAGCCGTGCGCGTAACGGTATGATATCTAATATCGGAAACCTTGACTAACCCACCATTTAAAGTTCCGGCATTTGCCGAGGAGTGGGCTAATGAAGTTCTTACCGTCGGAGGTGTAGCATCTGTACTGGCGGCTATTTCTATTGGGCGGAAGAACCGATATAAGGCATTACCCGTAGGGAATGTTCGCGCAACATAAGTTTGGGAGGCGGGCCATGTAATTACTACATTACCATCCACGAAGGACAACGAATCACCGCCTGTTACTGGGTCAGTTGCCGTTTTTGTTAAGATCAACGAATTCGATCCCGTCACAATGAACCCGCCCACTAATTGCAATTCATCAGAAACCGATGTATTCGATGATAATGTCACTCTACCGCTATCAATGATACGAAGGTTTTCAAACGTGGGTCCGCCAGTAACCGTTAAACCTGCAGCTGTTGCTCTAAATACCGTAGTATCGGCCAAAGCGGTCAGTGTACCATGATTACGGAAGCTTCCGCTCAACCATGTTGCCGTTAAATTAGCTCCATCAAAGGTACCGCCACTATGTACAATCAAACTATCCACGTTGTAGTACGCATCCGAAGCCGACGGCGCAAACGTTCCTGCTACAACTCGCAAGTTACCTGTTACATCGTAGTTTGCGTTGGCGGCAACAGTATTTGAACTTCCGTTAACCGTCACATTATTCAATGAAGCGCTACCTGCACCGTTCAGTGTCTGTGTGGAATTACCCGTAAAATGAACCGTTCCTGACGAATGCGTGATGGATCCTGCGTTTGAAATATTACCGTTGATGGACATTGATTCGTTTGCAAGAGCTAGCGTACCGCCGGTAATACTTAAATCGCCAGTTACACGTATTGAGTCATTGAGCGTTATCACTTGACCTGTTTTGGAAATTGTCAAATCAGCAAAATTGGTCGATCCTGTTAAACTCTGTGCGGCAGTGGTAGAGTTAAATATTACATCACCAGTTGTTGTACTCAAAACAGTGGATAGGCCATTATTTAACCAGTTTCCGGCCACTGTAATGTCATTGCTTGATTGTGTAATAATAGAAGCTGAACTCGTAATGGTCAGATTGCCGGTCGTAGTAATCGGCTTACCTAACGTTTTAGCCGTATTATTATCAAATATCAAGTGGTGGAAATTCAGAGTAGCTGCAACGCTATTGGCGCCAAGGCTTTGCGAACCTGTAGAACCATTAAAATAAACCGTACCGGTGCCGTGTGTAAAAGAACCATTAAGTTCATAATCGTCTTTTATTTCAATAGTATTATTATTCGTTGCAAGGGTCGTCGCTTGTCCCAATGTACTTGCCGCACCAACGGTTAAGGAATTAACAGTAGTATAACCTGCCAGAGTTTTTGTTCCACCACTATCAATAACTAGATTATTATAGTCAGTTGGAGAAGCCGGTAAAGTATAACTTGCATTAACCCCGGCATAAATAACAGTACCACCGGTCCCTACAGTAAAGAAATCAGAACCTAGAACCGTATAAGTAGGGAATGAACCACGTTTTAATATCAAAGTCCCTGCTCCGTCTATTTCACCAAAATTATTTCCAGTCGTACTATCAATCGTCAAACGACCATTTAACGTTAATGAGGTAGACGCATCACTGTTTGTCACAGTTTTTACACCATGGCCTGAAAGAATTGTAACTGGTACTGTATTATCAGGCACAGTACCTGCTGCTGCTCCAGAACCGTCAGAATTAGCCGTCCATGTATTGGGATTTGTCCAGCTAGCCGTATCCGAATTTGCGGCAGCTGCCGTACGAGAGTACAAGGGCGGATTGAATGCGGATGCCTCGCCAGGTACCCATTCATAAGTGCCAGGTGTGAATGTCATGCTATCTTGGTGACCAAACACATCGCCTGCTGAGCTCTCAAAGCCATTGGAAGGAGTTAACCATGGGCTTGATCCTGCCCAATAGCGCGGAACATAGTTGGTTTCAGTACCTTGAGCTTCTGCATTGTTATAGTAGAACGACTGTAGGAGTTTGACGTTTGTAAATGAGGTTACATCTACTGTCCAATATTGATCAAGTGCTTTAGAAGGCACAATAATATTCGGATTAGCACCAGATACAGCGCGAACAGCGATATTACCCGTACCAGTACGAGTTCCAAAAGTCATCACCGCAGGAAGATAATACGAACCGTAACCGATCGGGAAAGTAAACGATGCTACAACAGGTGCTGCTGCAAGATTTTTAATAATCTGCGGACCACCTAATGCTCCTGTTTGAATAATACAACGGGAAGCACTAAATGAGCCCGAACCTGCGCTTACCGTTGCAGAAGTATCGATAGTCAGTGCATTACTACCGGTTAAAATAATGTTCCCATCATTTGACATTGTCAGTGAATTTTTTACAGTTACCGGTGTTTCTAATCTCAGATTTTGAGATGCCGCCTTAGTAAGAGTCAGGTTCCGGAAAGCAATGGCATTTGAACCACCTATCGTATCTGTAGCAGTTGTCCCAGTAAAAGTAATTGTATTCGCAGGCGTAGTCCATGTACCAAAATTTCGCAACGATCCACCAATTTCAATATTATTCGTACCTATAGTAAATGTTCCGCTCTTGATGTAGAGCTTGTTACCTACGCCCCATTGAGTTGCTGATAAGATAACTGAACCTGTTCCGTTAACTATAACGTTGTATAGACGCATACGCATTTGACTACTAACCGTCTGTGTACCACTTCCATTTAAGATTAGATCGCCCGAAAACGGAATAAAATTTGTACTATCAGCGCCGGTTCCTGTAAAAGTCAAGTTACCACCGACCGTCAGAGAATAGTTGTTTGAAGTCAAGCTGATACCGCAATCTTGATTAACGGTGAGATTTCCTTTTACGATGGTATTACCTGCTAACAATCTATTCGTTATTGCTGTTCCGCCGGCCCTAGTTATTGATAAATTTCCATAGCCACCGCCGTTAGTGCCATTGAGTGCGCCAATCGTCTGAGCTCCGTTCATAATATACGACACCAAGCTCGTATTACTAAACGAGTACGTCGCGTAGTTTGAAGGAAAATTAGTAAGATTGCGAACAACAAGAGTCGTCGTAGCATCCATCGTAAATGATCCGCCTGATGTTGAACGATTAAGCGTAAATGTATTTAAGTCCAATGTATCGCCTGCGGACGTACCATCTATATATAAATTTCCTGATAATGCAACATTAGCTGTCAATATCTTTGCCTGTGTTCCGCTAATGATGAGCGAATGATAAGTCGTTTGAGCAGGTAGACTGTATCTTGTAGTTCCACCAAAATTTACTACACCGCCATCACTACCGACAAATCCCGCTGAAAGTGAGGGTAAATTGCTGCCAGAAGTGGTATGTATTGTACCTTTTCCAGTAACACCAGAGCCTAGCGAAATGGTCTGTGCACCCATGCTCAATGTCGCAGCTGAGTCTATTTGAAGGCTAGCTGCTTGAGACGAGCCTGTTAAGGTGACCGTATGATGATTTCGTATGACGACTGGGTTTGTTGAACCAGGAATATTACCTCCACTCAATCCTTGCCCAACAACTGAGACAAAGGATGCCGAATCGCCAGACCAAGCGCTAGTACCAGAAAGAGCTGTCGCAGCGTCACTCCAATTCATACTACCGCCAATCACTCCGGAATTCCAACTATAAAAAGTGACTGGATTACTAAAGGAATAACCAGCGGTAAACGAAGCACTTGATAAATTAGCAGAAGTTGCGTCTGTAAAATACGATGGAGTTGATCCAAAACGAACGCTATCTGTAACTCCAGCGGCCCAAGATGATCCGTTATATCTCTGTGGTAAGTAAGAGGACTCCGTTCCAACGATATCCGATTCGTCATAGATATAAGTATGCAACAATGTCGGTGCGCTTGTAAAGCCAGATGTCGTCGTAACCCAATACATGCTTAGTGCCGAGGCTGCATTAGAGTTAGGGTGTGCACCGCCTACAACTTTTACATTGATTGTACCGGTACCGGGTGAGCCACTACTTATATCTATATTCGCAGGAACATAATATCCTGAAATACCTATTGGAAAAAGCATTCCAGAGGTAGTTGTGTTGGGATACGAGCGGGTCACACCAAGCGAGGAGGTAGTGCTATCAATGACAATCATACGCGTAGCGCTAAATGCAGCACCGGCACCCCCATCTTGGATTGCCGAAGCACTCGTGCTAAGAATGGTTAGCGATCCCTGGCCTATATTAAAGAGTCCATTACTAAGGCGTAAAGTATCTTCAATTGTTAGGCTTGCTCCGGTTGCCAAAGTTAGGCTTGCGTTCGCCGTGGTCTTACTGACCGCAACAACACTAAGTCTTGCATTGCCTGTGATCGTCTGATTAAAATTATCCGTCGTCGTAAAAGTAAGTCGGTTATCATTTGTCGTCGCATCAAACACACCGGAAGAAATTGTCAGATCACGAGCAATATTGAGATGTGTCCCAGATGCAAGGCGCACAGTATCGCTATTGGTATTACTGATAGTAAGCGAACGTAAATTTACCGTCCCGCCATAATTGAAAACTTGAGGACGAGTTTGGTTGGTTAATCCGCTTCCATTGAATATTAATACGGAATTACCTGTTGATTGTTGAGTCGTGTTAAAACCCATGCTCAACGTACCATTTTGCCTTATAAAAGAACCCCCAATAACTAGATTATGTTGTTGCGCATTCAAACTTGCAAGACTACTCACATAGAATTGCCCACCGATATTTAATGTAAAATCATTCAAAACCGTGCAGTTCGTCGCGGCGGAATTGGATCCACCTATATTTGCCGTATAACTTGTACCAGCTCCAATGATAAGATTCCAGAAAGGTGCATCAGAATGAACGACACAGTTAAAATTGCCTGTAAAATTAGAAGTGAGGATTTGAACTGTACCGCCACTCACACTGTAATTTGAACCGACTAAAATCAACAAGCCTCTACCATTGCTTGAAGCGCCTCGACGGACAACGTTCAACGTACCGCCTGACATGGTAAATACGCCGGTAGTACTACGAAGTGTAAAATCGGATACACCATAAGCCGTACTATTGGCACTTTCAGCCTGATATCTTGATACACTCACAGTTCCTGCACTCTGCGTATAATTCAATGGTTGAACATTAGCGGTCGGATCAGAAAGCGGTCTAATTTTCCCTGCAACAGTAAGCGTTCCTCCACTAACATTTATTGCTGGCACCACCCCCAAACCATTCGCAGTATCATAACTTATATCACATGTATTGGTACCTCCTGCGGAAACACCCACATTCACCGTACCATTTGAAATTTGCAAAGTTCCGTATAATTTCAAGCTGTTACTTCCACTACTGTTATCCAACGTCAATGTTGCATTGGAATTGTCAACCCACAAACGGGCAGAGGCCGGTATCGTGTAGTCATTTCCAGTAGATATCGTATAGGGAAAATTGAATGAACCAGCTAAACGCAGGGTGCCGCTTGTCAAAGTCAACGCTTTATTAACTGCGCTTACGGAACCGTTGATCGTAGGAGCATTCGTTAGATTTAGTGTCAAAACAGGGGTTTGCGACGTTCCTTTGTTTACAATAAGTCGGTTAAATGTCGTCGTTCCGGAGCCAGTGATAGCTGCGTCCGACGAACCTGTAAAAGTAACATTGCAAACATTAGTACCATTGACCATGTTAAAAGTACCATTATTGATCAAACTATCTCCAATGGATAAAGCATGCGTGAGGCTTCCGGTAGATGAACCGATACTAATCGTACCTGAATTTTCGACATCGCCGGATACAGATATCGTTCTGGCGTTTAATGAACCTCGGAGCTGGAGAATGGCCGATGCATGGGACACGCGTAGGTCACCGCCGATCGTAACATTACCCGATGCGCTACTATCAAAGTATACCGTCTGAGCTGCATTAAGCGTCATATTTCCTGAAATTGATAATGTCGTATTCGGCATCGTACGATCACCAGCACCCGAATTTGTTATTGTCAGATTATTGTAAGTTGTTGGGCTTGATGGTAACGTATACGATCCAACACCTGAATAAGCAACCGTTCCACCTGAAGAACCCAAAAATGAACTCCAATCACCAGACGGGAATGTAGGTGGCGTCGATGTACTCGAACGCAATATCAGCGTACCCGTACCTGATGAAACACCAAAATTAGATCCAGTAATTCCAGGGTTGATATCCAACTGTGCTCCAGACTGTATTTCCATACTTGCAGAAGTAAGGTTATTATTATTTACATAGACGATATGACCAGAACCAATCACAACAGGTCGGCTTGAGCCTGGAGTAGTTCCTGCAGCAGAGCCACCTACACCCGTAGTGGACCACGTGTTGGGGTCTGTCCAATTTCCGGTTTGACGTGAATAGTACGTCAAAACTGAACCAAAATCTGCCGGTTCACCTGCCGTATAATCACCTGTAATATAACTAACACCATTAAAATAGATGGTGTCTGTAGCATTACCATCGGATACGGCAGTTACGTCATTGATACGTGTCCAAGTCGTCGGTGTGTATTTAGCCGGGATATACGCGCTTTCCGTTCCACGTCCGGATTGATCTGCATCCACGTAAGCGAACTTGGAGTTCACAACCGGGGATGCGATTGTTGTTGACGCAATCCAGTAATAAGCCAATTCCAAGTTAGTGGGGTCCGTAGTGACAGGATGCGCACTATTGATCGGCTTTAAAGTGACGTTACCAAGTACGGCCGCTGTCGTTAAATCAATAGTTGCCGGCGTATATTTACCTGATACACCAAATGGCCATGTAAACGAACCTGTGCTGCCGTATGGCTTAACCATGCCGTCGTCGGATGTGCTTCCGTTAGTTGTAATATAACGTGCAGGCGACGACGCACTGATATTGGTAAAAAACGGTGTCATTTTGCTGCCCATTGTGAGCGTATTAGCACCGATGTGCAAAATACGATCATCCGCAGCCGCCGAAGCTTCAAAAAGCAATGAATCATTGATAGTAAAATCGGACGCCGCTGTCACGGTTACATCGGTTCCTGAAACGCCAAATATCGAAAGACGGTTGATCGTTCCCGAGCCGTCGCCGGTGATCGTATGTGTCGTGGCGCTATCCAAACGAATAAAGCCCGTACCACTATGCGTACCATTAACACGTAAATTTCCAGATACGATGGCTTCAAAACCACCGTCGGCCAAGGTTGACCCCGACTCAATAACCAAACTATCTATAATACGGCCGGTTGTTGGTAAATTGGCATGCATGGTTAGTGTATTTCCGCTGGTCATATTGACCTTAAGATGTTTTTTACCTGTACCCGACCATTCACCGGCAGCTGTGTTTTTGCTTGTACCGATGTATTCGATCGTATAATCATTTCCGCCAAGATTATTGGATGCCGTCATAGTGCCTGCATCACGTTTAATCGTAGAGCCGCTGGCCATAGTCAGATTGGAACCAGCCGCTAAGGTCGCCGACGTCAAAAGCAAAGTCCCGCGTACCGTTTGAGACGAATTCATCTGTTTGGTTCCGTTGCCGGAAATAGTAAGGTTTCCGAACTGAGCAGAACCACCGGCATCAACCACAGTTGTACCTGTGCTTGCACCATCATACATCACTGTACTAGTGGAAGCAAGAGTATAGGAATTGAACCCCTGAGGAAAATAATCAAAGTTCTGAACACTGCTGATACGTAATGTACCGGAGGAACCGATTTCCATACCAGCCACGCCTGATCCGTCATAATCAATACGATTTCTATTTTGACGGAACTCACCGGCACGTATAACCAAACTATCATTCACTGTGAGCACCGAGTCATGCGAACCGCCGGAATTCTGAAGCGTAAGTGAAACATGACGGTTACTGCCGTTTGGGTTATTGATCAAGAATTTACCGTAAGGATTAGAACCTCCAAAATCAGCGAGGGTAATATCAAAACCATCACTGGAACCGTCTTCAGAAGCACTACCATCGCCAAAGGATGTCGTTCCTTGAAATACTACATCAGTTACTTCATTAAGTGCTGTGGGTAAACCGGAAAGCTGATTCGCAGCTACAGTTGTTCCACCGACCGTAGCCTGCCCGTTCACCTGCAGCGCAACACCGGTTCCTGAGTACGGATTGGGGTTTACAAGCGTGATCGTGCCTCCTGTAAAGTTGACAACACCGCGTTGGAGTAATAAAATTGAATTTGTACCGGTCAGATCCTGGGAACCAGTAGGATTGATATACAGATTACCACCGGACATTTCGAACCGCCCCGTGGGGTCTAGTAATGTGATACGGCCGTTGAGGTACAAAAGGCCGCTTCTGATTTCAAGTTTATTGTAGGCGTCTATTGCTGCCGTATCAAAGTTCGGAATATTATCGTTATCCGCCTGGATATTGACAACCGAATTACCATCGCCGACATAAACAGAACCGCCATCAACGATAAAAGCTGTTGTATCGCCCGGATCGGCCGTATTAAAAGTTATGGTGTTTGTACCGCTGCTCGCCACCAAGCCGATATTCAATGTACCACCCTGTACATATACAGAATCGCCGGTATTCACAACAAGCGATCCGGTTACATTGATCTTTCCGCCGAACATATGAAGCTTTGATCCCCCGGCAAGCCCGTTTGCGTTTCCAATTAAACGCATATTGCTTTTATTGCCGCCGCCTACTTGCACATGACCATCGGAATACACATACATCTTATTCCCGGTGCCATCTAGATCAAACAAATTCAACGTCGTCGGCGTAGGCAATTCAGCAGCCAAATTAGGCGCTACAATAATACCCGCCGAACTGTCCGCCCCGGAACCGTCACCAACGTTTATTCGCACATTACTTGCAACGTTAAACAAATTTCCGGCAGTAATAGACGTCAGGGACGGGTTTGCACACAAAACCAAATAGCCATCCTGAACATCTAATATTGAATTTCCAGTCATAAAAAAAGTCACATTTCCACCGGTAGCATTCACGGTATTGACATTCCGGCCAAACTCCAGTCGCCCGCCGCCTCGGATAATCAGCGTATCTGAACCGCCTGTAACATTACCTAAGTTGATCCACGTCGGATTCGTACTCAAAACGTCCAAAGAATCTCCGACATAAACCGTTCCACCGTTTATATCTAACTTGAAAGGGACATTAGCGGTCGCAGCTGTGATTTCGCCTTTAACATTAAATACTGTTGTCGAACCGGACACTAACAGGGACGGTGAGGCTCCCACAAATGTTTGGTCCGCCACAAAATCACCCACTGTGTCCCTCCCTAAGAGAACCTGTGCACCATTTGTAAAACTATGTGCGCTTCCACCACGGAGAAAATATACCGTTCCTGCGGTCGTTCTGCCGTAGCCTAATCGAACTGTAGCTGCGTCAACGGTACCTGATACGGTAGTGGAAACGTTATTTCCAGACACCAAGCGCCCGGCATAAACTTGTGTGGAAGCCCCGGATATATTAAAAGAACCGCCATTATCAAACCGAATATCACCAAAAATACCATCATTACCTACGTACAAGCGACCACCGTTTGACATTGTCAAAGACGCGGAAGAGCCGCCGGATGCTAAACTTTGAAAAGCAGCCGTATTTGTACCTTGAGAAACGCGTACGATACCTCCATCTATAACCAAAGCTCCCGTCAGAGTCGCTGTAGTATTAGCGGTAGAATTAACTAATTTTACCACACCTTGTGGAACATGAACGCGAGCATTTACCCCGACTGTCACCGCGCCGTTACTGAAAATCGCCGTATCAGGATTTTGGTGACTGTATACACCGGATACAAAAATAGCCGCACCGGCTGTAGCCGCAGGATCAACACCTTGAGAAAAAGTCGAAGAATGGTTGGCTATTGAATCCGTGGCAACTGTTTTGCTCATCACCAAGTTACGAAGATCAAACGTGCCGCTACCATAAATGCGAGAATGACCGGAGCCGTTAAAAGTCATAACTGTGTTACCTGACGCCGTCTCAAAATCCAACGTTCCGTCATTAAACAACATACCTGCAAGCTGAAGATCGCAACCGCCGTTGCCGGAAGTATCAGTCAAGGTAGAACCCGAATAAATATGAACCGAATCAACCACCGTCAAAATAACATTAGTGTTATTTGAAGACATATTGACTTTACCGTTGACGATGCTCAATCCGCCGATTGTCGGAGATACCGCATTGATCGAAACCGTACGGAATGTACCCGCCGGAATGATCACGATGTCGGCCCCATCCGGGCTGTCATTGACCGTGCTTTGGCCGGGATAGGTATTGGTACCGGGATTATTACCATCGCGGGTAATCACCCAGTTACCGCCGGTCGTCCATGTACCGGTCGCGTTTAATGTAAAAACGTCCTGCGCAACCACATTGGCCGCAACTGAAACCAACAACGCAATCACATGCAGTAGAGACTTTCTCATACTGGAATTCCCTAAGGTTTTAGGTTGATATATTAAATTTTTAATTCTTTTCAGAACGGGTTTTGATCTCATCAAAAGAATTGACGGATACACTTTTATTCATAATGTCATAATATTAAAATAATTAGCTCACATTGTCAAATATTTTTGTAAGTAATTTTGCCGACCCAAATGACACGGGCATACAGCATGTTTTTACAAGCTTTTGACAAAACGGTCATGTTTTGTTTAAAAAAACAAGATGTTAATAAACTTTCAGGATTTAGTATAAAATACGTAGATATACGTGAAGGAGTAAAATACTACTTTTTCATCTATGGCTTTATCGATTTTACAAAGATACGCCACTACCCCAACCAATACCCTATTTGGGTGATAAGAAAACATACGGCCAACGCAATAACGAGGGGCATGAGATTGGAAACCACTGTCCATTTGACACTGCGCGTTTCTTTCCAAATCGTGAGTGTCGTCGTACTGCATGGGTAGTGAAGAAGTGAAAAAAACATCAACGATATGGCCGTTAAGGACGTCCAACCGTTTTGAATAAATAAGGCTTTCAGTTCGGTATCCGAATCCAACTCTGTCATTTGCCCGGCGGCCATATAACCCATTATGATCGTGGGAACGATTATTTCATTGGCCGGTATAGCAATAATGTATGCAAGTAAGATGATGCCGTCGAGCCCGATGGATTTTCCTAAAGGGTCTAGCCAAGCTGCACCATGAGCAAAAAGCGACAGACCATCATATTGCACATTAGCCAAAACCCAGCACAAGCCTCCGGCCGGAGCCGCCATAACCACCGCGCGCCACAAGACCAAACCCGTACGATCAATCAGCGAAGTATATAAAATCCTGAAAAACTGCGGACGACGATACGGCGGTAACTCAATCTGAAAAAATGAAGATTCGCCTTTGAGACTGGTCGCCGTACTCAGAAATTTGGCCACTAAAAGGGTAACTAAAATCCCAAACAAAGTAATGCCTACGATCGCCGATGCTGCGACAATCGAAGCCACCCCAGCCGGTAACGAAGCCGCTACAAAAAGCGAGGCCAGCATAATCAACGTCGGCCAGCGCCCGTTGCAAGGGACAAAATTATTGGTGAGTATAGCGATCAACCGCTCTCTCGGTGAATCAATGATCCGTGTCGCGATCACACCTGCCGCATTGCAGCCGAAACCCATACCCATAGCCAACGCCTGTTTGCCATGTGCACCCGACCATTTGAATAAACGATCCAAACTAAACGCTACACGCGGCAGATATCCGAAATCTTCGAGTATGGTAAACATAGGAAAAAAAATCGCCATCGGTGGTAACATAACAGACACTACCCAAGCCAATCCGCGAAATACACCATGAATTAAAAAACCGGTCAACCACCACGGCGCTCCAAGTTGATTCATACCGGCCGCTAAAAAATCTTCTACGGAAAACAACAGATCGGCCAACATCGCCGAAGGTACATTCGCTCCGGCAATGGTGAGATAAAACACCACGGCCAATACCAACAGCATCAACGGAATACCTATAAAACGTGAAGTCAACCAACGGTCTAAGGCATTTTCCCAAAGTCGTGTTATTCGTGTTTGCTCCACCGCACGTCCGGCAATTCGTTTTGCATCATAAAATAGCGACTCGACAAGACTGTCGTGCAGTACGGTTTGGATTTTTTCAGATGCGCTATCCGCTTCGTCAATGATACTTCTGATTTCATGTACGCCCGGATGATCAGGGTTTGTAAGCGCAGGGACAGGTATATCGTTACTCAGAAGACGCGTATGCCAATGGCCGGATAATAAAGCTTCGCGAATACCCTGATCTTTATCTAACAACCGAACGGCCATCCAGGAGGGATTTGGAATTTTCGGATCATACGCATGAATTTTCTGACTCAAAATATCCACCGTCTCTCTCAACGATTCCGGATAATTTATTCGAAACGGTTTCACCGGTATGAGGTTTTTACTCAGTTGAGCAATGGTTTCCTGTAAAACATCGAGCCCTCGACCGCTTCGTGCCGCCGTGAGGACCACCGGTATTCCTAAATCTTCCTGCAAGCGCGCGGCATCAATGCGAATACCTTTACGTTCGGCTTCGTCAATCAGATTGACACACACGATGACGCGATCCGTGATCTGCATGATTTGCAGCGCCAAGTTGAGATTGCGCTCCAGATTGGTAGCATCCACGACGACGACGGTCACATCCGGTTTACCGAATAACACAAAATTGCGCGCGATCTCTTCGTCCGTCGAAGCCGAAAGCAATGAATACGTACCCGGCAAGTCTACCAGGCGGTAACGGCGTTCGCCATAGGTAAAATGACCTTCCATACGCTTGACCGTTTTTCCGGGCCAATTACCGGTATGCTGATTTAGCCCGGTTAATGCATTAAAAACCGTACTTTTTCCGGTATTGGGATTGCCGGCCAACGCAATGACCATCTCATGCGCCGTCTTTGACATATTAAGAAAAACGGGAGTCTGAATGCTTTTCTGTTTTTTATTTTCTTTAACAATACTCATAGTCTTATAACACAACCTCTATTTTTTTAGCTTCTTCCCGGCGCAACGCGATCAACGTGCCTTTGACACGGTACGCTGTCGGGTCACCGAAAGGGCTTCGGCTCACGACCTCGATAGGCTCATCACGCAAAAAACCAAAATCCAGAAGCCTGCGACGCGCCATACCATGTATATGCATGTCGGCAATACGTACTGACGCGCCGATCGGAATGCTGTCCAGTGTGATTTTGGGGGTTGCCGTGTGATCATTCATTTTTTTTCTTTTTCTTTTTTTACAAAAATATTGCTGGTCACTTCGTGACTCAACGTATGTTCTTCTTTACCGTCAATACGCAGACGCATTGAGTTATCATAACTTTCTTTGGCACAAATACGAATGCGCGAATTCAACGACAGACGGATCCGCTTCATGTATTTCAACAATTCTTCGGAATCACGCACTTGCATGATACGCGCCGTGTCACCGACGGAAAGCTCAGCCAGTGACGGGTGATGTATTTCTTCCATCTTGCCTTCATGGGTCGGGATCGGATCTCCGTGCGGGTCGTAACGCGGATGACCGAGAAATTCATCCAGACGATGTTCCATTTCCTCTGAAATGACATGTTCAAGGCGTTCCGCCTCATCATGTACGGCTTCCCAACTATAACCTAATGCCTTCACAAGAAAGGCTTCTAGAAGACGGTGGCGACGAATCACTTTAAGTGCAAGTTTGTCGCCCTTAGTTGTCAAACGGACTCCGTAGTACGGTGTATAATCCAAATAACCGTGATGCGTCAGTTTTTTGATCATATCCGTCACGGACGCGGACGAAATACCCATCCGTTCGGCTATGGCTTTGGTCGTTATTTTGTCCCGCATACGACTCAGCCAAAATATGTGCTTTAAGTAGTCTTCCGTGCTTTTATTCTTCATAACCAATAAAAAGATTAGGTTAAACTAAACTATTATATATGAATTCCTAAATAATGTCAAGATTTATTTGAACAAAAATACGTAAGTACGATAGGTATCAATCAGGATGGAGCAAAAAAAAGCCCCTTAAATCTTATCATAGCCGCCATCTTGACGACGTATAAAAGGATTTTCGGGGCTACTTGATCTGAGTGGAAAAGTGATTATTCTTTTTTACGGGTATTGATGCCAAAAGGCAGGTACAAAGGGCACCAAGAAATAAAACTCGTTACGATAAACGCTACGGCGACAATCAAAAGCACCGTCGTGAGCCAACCGGACAACATACCGCCATAGTACAGAGCAATAATAGCGATGGCCGCAATAATTCGCAGCGCACGATCTGCATTTCCCATATTCTTTGTCATGACACTCTCCTAAGTTAACGGTTAAGGGACTTTTAATGACACATCACAAGATAGGGCATGTTTGTACCCATGTCAGTAACATTTGTCACCAAGAACAAAAAAATTAGAGAATTTCGATCGTCGTGCGGCCGAGGCGTACCTGACCATTACGCTCCATTACTTTGAGCAATCGGGAAACAACTTCGCGGGAAGTATTAAGTTCATCCGCTACTTTCTGGTGAGTTAAACGCACCGTGCGGCCGTCTCCGGCGCGTGCATGTTGGCGAAGGCATGTCATAATACGGCGATCCATTTTTTCGAAGGCAATCGTATCGATCATGGACAACAATTCATCATACCGTTGACTAAAGGTATTGATGACAAACCGTTTGAATGCGGGAAACTCCGTCATCCAGGGCTCAATAAAAGACGAAGGGATAGCAATCAATTCCGTCAAAGAATCGGCTTCGCCTTTGATACGGCTGCGCTCTTCGCCGAGGCAACTTTTGAGAGACATCGCACAGGATTGACCGGGCTCAATGTGGTATAAAAAAAGTGCATGGCCTTCGCCGTCATCACGACTCACCTTGATCGAACCTTTGGTCACTAACGGGACGACTTTGACATAGTCGTTGGTTTTTACAAGCATGTCCCCGGGATTGGCCGTCATCAAGCGGCTATGTTTTTCGATCTCTGCGATCAGCGTTTTATGCTGCAAATCCGGAAATTTTTCAGCAAGCAATGTGCGTAGCCGACTCATAACGTAATACTACCGGTTTATTATCATTTTAAGGATTTGACTCACCCTTGGGTAGCGGGAACGCAGTGCTTTTCATAAGCTGCGGCGAGCTTATTGGCGACATCCATTGCCGTTTGTCCTTCGATCTCAAATCGTTGAAGCATCCATACTAATTTTCCGTTTCTAAACAGCGCGGCCGACGGCGATGAAGGCGGAAATTCTTTGATATGCTCGCGTACCCGAGCCACAGCCTCGGTATCCTGACCTGCGAAAACGGTGGTTAAATGATCGGGGCGCTTCGCATTATTCAGCGACATGGCGACACCGGGGCGAGCCATTCCTGCCGCGCATCCGCAAACCGAATTAACAACAACTAATGTCGTACCCTGATTTTGCAGCGCTTCGTCAACGGCGGCCTTCGTTTTCAATTCCGTAAAACCGATTTTGGTCAATTCTGCACGCATGGGCGCAACAAGGCGTTCATCGTAAGGCATACGTTCTCCTATTATTTCATTTGTAAAGTTTCAAAATTTGGATTTAATGCTGGGGACGCGTTACTTTCTATTTATTTTAATATTATTTCATTTCACCCCATTTGTCAATAAGGTATAATATTATATGTAACATTCTGCATAAATTTTTCGCACTGCAAATTATTTATTCGCTGTGCGAATCATCACAGCATCCATCCAACAATCTGATTACTATTTTTTAGTAGAAAAAACGGGACTATCGGCATGTTTCACGAAATAAAGAACGTATCCCAAAGCCGGGGCGAGCCTTTTCGAAGATGGTTTGAGGATAATTATTTTGATCTTGTGGTATGGTATAATAAGAATGGAAGTTTTTATGGCTTTCAATTGTCTTATGACCGATACCGCCACGAACACGCCATAACGTGGTTTTCTGACCGGGGTTATTTTCATGATAAAGTGCAAAACACCGCCGGTTCGGTGGTCACTATGACACCCGTACTTGTAGCCAACGGCCCTTTTGATGCGCAACAAATCGCCGAACGTTTTCGTCAACACAGTGCAGGATTAGAAATTGAAATCGCCGAATTTATTTACGATAAACTCACACACTATGAGCAACTAAGACCATCCGATGCAAAAAATAAAAAAGCGGGGCGAACCCCGCTTTGATAAACGATCGTACCGGCGATTTAATTCTTATTTCTTTTTCTTGTTCTCCGAAAATTTCCGTGCTTCCGGGAAAAACTTCATGGATTCCTTCACGATCTTATCCGACATAAGGCGAACCTGCGCGGCTTCGTAATTACCCCAAATATAACGGGCTACTTCCGCCTTAACCGCATTCAGCATGTCTTGTTTATCCAACTGAAGGGCTTTTTCGTCCACGGGTACCCCCTTGGAAGCGCCATAAGCCGCCAGATTAGCTATTTCATTTTCAGGAACATTAAAATTACGAATAAAATCATTTTGTTTGGATTTATAGATATCGCGCAAACGTACACCATTTTTTTCAAGATATTGGTTTACAAATTCGCGCATGATATTTTTGCTCCAAAGTTTCACGTAGTACACGCTATTGGTATCGTAATCCACATGAAAATCCGGAACGATGCCGCCGCCGCCGAACACTTTACGTCCCATCTCGGTAAAATAAACGTGACTGGAGTCGGATTTGACGGACTCTACTTCGTGCGCTTCTTCGTAATAATCGTCGATTGATTTACCGTCATAGGGGCGCTGGATCAGACGGCCGCTCGGCGTATAATAACGCGCTGTCGTAACACGCAAAGCTGAACCGTCTCCGAGTTCGTACTGCGACTGCACTAACCCTTTTCCGAAACTTCTTTCACCGACGATCAGCGCTCGATCCAAATCCTGAAGCGCACCGGAGACAATTTCGGAAGCCGAAGCCGAACCACGATTGATCAGAATGATCATCGGCATTTTGCGATAGTCCGATTTAGAACTGGACACATAATCTTTGGTCGAATTGGGGATACGTCCTTTGGTATAAACGATTTTTTTACCGCCGGGGATAAATTTATCCACGATCATCTGAGCTTGTTCGAGATAGCCGCCGCCGTTGTTACGCAAATCCAAGATCAACTGCTGCATTCCTTTGGCTTCGAGTTCGCGCAAGGCTTGTTCGATTTCCTCTTCGGTTGTTTCACTGAATTTGCTGAAGTGAATAAAACCGGTCTTATCATCCAGCATGAATTTCGCATCCACGCTATACAGCGGTATTTTATCGCGAATAATATCAAACTCGAGTTGTTCAGACACACCGGGACGTTCGATCGTGATGTGCACTTTGGAACCTTTGGGTCCGCGTAATTTCGAAAAAACGCCATCGTTCGTAATACCTTTGGTAAGGTCACCGTCTATTCTGACGATACGATCGCCTGCCAGAAGGCCCGCTTTTTCCGACGGTGTACCGGGTATCGGTGTAACCACTGTCAGATTGCCGTCAACGATTTCAAACGAAATACCTATACCTTCAAAATTACCCTGAAATTCTTCCTTAACGGTTTTCATCTCTTTGGGCGGAATATACACCGTATGCGGATCCAAGCCTTTGAGCGCTCCGGCAATCGCATCGTCCACCATTTTATCACCATTGACCTCTTCGACATACGTCTGTTCTACAAGATCCATGATGGTCTTGAGTTTGACGAGGTTTTTATACACATCGCCGGTGGATGTAAAACCCGTTACCGCAACAATGATCACCAGCACCAGAAGTACCGGCAAAATTATTTTCTTCTTCATATATGCTCCGTTACGACCGTTATTTCAATTTTGCGTTTTGATCGGCAAATTTTTTGGCTTCACCGAAATATTTTGCCGTTTTGAGAATAGCGCTGTCCGTCATCGAACGCACCTGGGCCGCCGCATAACTACCCCATATAAATCGCGCTACTTCTGCTTTGACAAAATTGGACATATCCTCTTTGTCTCGCGCAATGGCATCGACTTCTTTGGTAATTCCTCTTGATTCGCCCATCTTGATCAACGCATCAAAATCTTCGTCGCTGATCTGGAATCCCGAGGTGAATTTTTTGAATTGATCTTTGTACTGATCGCGCAGTTTGGGTCCGTTTTTCTCAAGATAGTCGTTAGTAAAATCTCTAAAGATACCGCGCCCCCAGAGTTTGACGTAGTAGGCCGAAACGGTATCGTTATCAATGTGATAATCCGGCACAATACCGCCGCCACCGAATACTTTGCGGCCGGATGCCGTGTAATAAATATGGGTCGTATCGGAGTGTACCGTATCGCGGCGCACTTCGCCGTAATATTGATCCAGTGATTTGCCGTCGTAAGGACGCTGAATAAGACGACCGCTCGGCGTATAGTAACGGGCCGTCGTGACGCGCACCGATGAGCCGTCATTTAAATCAAATTGATTTTGTACCAATCCTTTGCCGAAGGTGCGTTCACCGACAACGATACCACGATCCAAATCCTGGATCGCTCCTGCGACAATCTCCGAAGCCGAGGCCGATCCGCGATTGACAAGAATTATGATCGGATATTTGCGATAGGTCGTTTTATCGCTGGAAAAATAATCGCGTGATGCGTTAGCAATACGGCCTTTGGTATAAACTATTTTTTTTCCGCCGGGGATAAATTTATCCACGATACGTTGCGCTTCTTCGAGATAGCCGCCGCCGTTATTGCGTACATCCAAAACCAGTTGCTGCATTCCTTGCGCTTCGAGTTCTTTGAGCGCTTGCTCGATTTCTTCTTCCGTTGTTTCGGCGAAACGTACAAAACGTATATATCCGGTTTTTTCGTCAATCATGAACTTTGCGTCGACACTGTAAACGGGTATTTTGTCACGCACGATTTCAAAATCAAGCATTTCGTTGACCCCGGTGCGTTGTACGGCAATACGTACTTTGGTTCCTTTGGGACCGCGCAGTCTTGAAACGGCCTGATCTATGGTAAACCCTTTGGTGGGTTCATCATTGATCTTTAAAATTTTATCGCCGGCCAATAAACCTACTTTTTCAGACGGGCTGCCGGGTATCGGCGTAACAATCGTCGGAATGCCATTGATCACATCAAGCTGTGAGCCGATGCCGTCAAAATTTCCCTGAAATTCTTCCTTAACGGTTTTCATTTCTTTAGGCGGGATATAGATCGAATGCGGATCAAGTCCTTTGAGGGCACCGACGATAGCATCTTCGACCAGTTTGTCCGAATTGACATCTTCGACGTACGTCTGTGTAACGATCGAGAGTACATATTGTAATTTCTGAATGCTTTTGTAGGCGTTTTGTCCGGGCCCAGTAAACCCGAGGATACCTATCGCGGCGATACCTACGCCGACGGCAATCAACCATTTTTTGCGCATGAAAAACTCCCGATTAACTTTGAAAGAATTTCCGCGTGTCGCGGGAAAAGTGCAATACTATACTTACGTTCCATTGATCATTAGGTTTCACCCACATCGGCCAATGTACAAAAATGCATGACCCCTGATAAACCCGTTCAAATCCTTCTTCGGATAGTGAAACCGTTTCGATAGGATATCGCCAAACATCGGCCGCTTCAGACCAAGCGAGTGCGATATTCAGATTTTGCCACCCGTCTATCATATTTAAACTCCGGATACCGGCAAATGTTCCCGACGACTGCATCGCACCGTCCGGCCATTTTCTGCCGCCGACCGCGTAAAAACGATCCTCCGCTTGCCCGGCCAAAAGTGTCAGATTGATCTCCGTTCCGAATTTTGCTTCAACTTCGGTTTTGCCTTTATTGTGCCAGCGGTAATGTACCTCAATGCGCGGATCATCGCTGAATATTTTATATTTTTTTTCGATTCGCATCGGCGTCATCTTTAGTTCCGTTTCGCGCAGGCATGTGATTTCCACATAACGTTCGTATTCTTTTCGCTCCACATCATATGATGCATCGGCCAGATCGGCATATACGCTATAGGTCTGATTTTGCCATGCCTCCAAATCACAATTGTCCGTCAACACATGATCTCTAAACGAACGGCGCTCGTATTGATCATAGATCAGATGCCTATGTAAATCCGGTTCTTTGGATAATACACGATCATGGATGCTGGCAATGCTGTCGTCCGATTCGGTATTTTTTTCAGATGGCTCGGTGATAGAAGCCTCCGCCAACTGATGATGATATCCTTCTTCCCGCCGGGTCAAAATGTCCGTCACGTGCATGGGAATTTCTTTGTAATCAATCTCAAAAAGCGTCGCACCGTGATGCGGATCAAGGTAGGCATTTAGCTTCGGCGATTCAAAAAGAATTTCATTTTTCCCGTTCGCATCAAAATCCGTTTCGTCCAAACGATACGGCTGTCCTTGGGTATATGCGTCCAGTTGATCGGTCAGTACTTCGGCGTTCAGCATATGCCGGTACACCGCAAAACGAATATTATTGAGGTATATCCCTCCAAATACGCCGTGCCAGTAAGGGCAATTGCATTGCGAAGCCCACAGGTGGTTTTGGGCGGATTCTAGAAGCGATTGTTTTACCTTATCATCTTTTGGAATAGCTTCTGCTACTTTGGCCAATCGCGCACTGACGCGTAACATTTTTTTATGCATACGGTTGCTCTCGGCGTACTTACTAAAAAAATTACGCCAAAAACCGCCACGCACAAACGCGTTGAAAGACTCAGCGATCTGCTCTTCTTTCAGTTTCGACTGAAACAATTCATAGTTACGATAACCGCTTAACGGCAATGCCCAGTGCAACATTTCACTATACGAAGCTGTCGGAAGGTAAATTTTTCCTTTGGGCGGGACCGATCGCAGGACATCGGAAAAATGGCATACTTCGATCCAATCCCGGTTCGCCTCAAGTGCTTCAAAAAAACGTTGAAGCCACCCGTTTTCATATACATGCAGAAACGTGTCCGGCCATATGCCAAACTTTTCGCCATCGTCCGCAAATACGGCTACGGCGTTCTCATTTTTTTCCGCAAGATCGCGCAGGTAATCTATCGTTTTTTCCGGCGCTTCGAACGGGATGAGATACCGCAACTGTTGACTGATCGGAAACAGCGCCAGCGTTGCGCCCTGATCTTCCGTGATGTAGTATCCGCTCAAATCATCGGCCGATAAGCCGGCGTGAAGGAAATGCGTATCATCCAGTATCACATACCGCACTCCGACTTGATTGAGCACCGACGGTAAATGCGGTTCCCACACACGTTCGGCCAGCCACATACCTTGCGTGGCTTGTTCGTACCGTTGTAAAAGATATTTTTGTAAGCGTTGAATTTGCCCGACCTGATCACGATGTGGGATAATCGGAAGTATGGGCTCATAAAATCCGCCGCCGATGAGTTCGATCTGTCCGCGATCCGTCAAAGTGCGCAGCTGTATGCTGTATTCGGGATACTGTTTATCAAGCCATTCGTACAAGATGCCCGACGTATGCATGCCGACGCGAACACCGGGAAAATCCCGCAGCAAATCAAGAAAAGGCCGATAGGCATTTTGATAAGCCTTATCCAACACAAAATCAAAATTGCCAACAGGCTGATGGTTGTGAATACCCAGTATGAGGCGTATTTTTTTCATTCGACGACAGTTTGACGCACGTATAAATGAATGCTCAACAAATTATTCCACGATGGCTTGAATGAATGCATGCGGGTCAAACGCTTCAAGATCATCAATGCCTTCACCCACACCGATATACAGTACAGGGATTTTCAATTCCTGCTGAATCGCCAGTACCACGCCGCCTTTGGCCGTACCGTCCAGTTTGGTCAGAATCAATCCGGAAACCTGCACGGCCTGCGAAAACTGGCGCGCCTGCTGAATGGCATTTTGTCCGGTTGTGCCGTCAAGCACCAAAATCGTTTCATGCGGTGCTCCAGAAATATGCTTTTCGATCACGCGACGCATTTTTTTAAGTTCTTCCATCAGATTAACTTTAGTATGCAGACGTCCGGCCGTGTCAATCAGTACGACATCATACTTGCCGGTCGTCGCCGATTGCATAGCGTCAAAAATAACCGCCGAAGGGTCTGCACCGTCGTTTTGGCGAATGATATCCACTTCGGAGCGGCGCGCCCAGATTTCAAGTTGATTACTTGCCGCCGCACGAAACGTATCGCCGGCCACCATGAGCACTTTTTTTCCGGTCTGTGCAAACCGATTGGCCAATTTACCGATGGTCGTCGTCTTGCCTGTACCGTTCACACCGACAATCAAAAGAACAAACGGTTTTTTGTCGGACATTTTTTCTTCGAGCGGTTTACCGGCTACGGGAATAATCAAATTTTCGATTTCTTCTTCCAGTAATCGATAAATTTGACCGACTTCGCTGATTTTTTCCTTTTTAACGCGTTGACGTGTACGTTCTAAAATTTTATGTGCCGTCTGAACTCCGATATCGGCCGTTATGAGAATTTCTTCGATTTCTGACAGCAAGGCTTCATCTAAAATCGTTTTTCCCTGGAGTACGGCGCTGATGCGGCCAAAAAGATTTTGGCGCGTTTTGGTTAATTTTTCTTTGAGTTTACCGAGTAGTGAAAGCATGCTACCTTGCATCTTTAAATGTAAAATATTTCCATCCGACTACCGCACCGATACCCATAGCATCGGCGATAAGATCGGCTGCATCGCATGATCTGAAAGGAACGTACAGCTGATGCAATTCGTCCGAAACCGCATAGATCAACGCCACTGACGCGGCAACCCCGGCCATCCATGAAGCCGATTTGCCTTTAGTTTGTCCATACGCCGCAAACGCAAACCACGCGGCGTATCCTAAAACACCGTACAAACCAAAGTGTACGACTTTATCCAAGTGCGGTATATCATACGACGGATATTCTTTTCCGGGAACAGACGACAAAATAAAAATCACGGCCATCCAAAAAATCAGCGGCCAAAATTTTTTACGATCGAAAGAATTTTTCGTATCCATCAAAACGCCTGCCCTAACGTCACCTGTAAAGCGATGCGAGAGATGTTATCGGCATTGTCCCGGGTTATGTTTTCCACGGCGGTTCCCGACGCATTGAGGACTTTGAGTTTGCTGACGTCCTGAAGTTTATAGCCTACATCCACACGCAACGGTCCGATGAGCGTACGAATGCGCGTCCCGAGGCCAACGGCCGCTACAGGCATAGCCGGCAATCGTTTTCCGTTGTAGGAATTATTTTTGAAGTCGTAACGCTCCCATACTTTACCGTAGTCGGCAAACACGGCCAGGTCCATTCCGAGAATGGCTTCATTGGGATCGCGCGCTTTATAGAGTAAGTAACGAAATTCGACCCCCGCCTCCATAATACTATTACCACCGCTATACGTTAGCGTACCGCCGTTTTGTGCAACGATGCCCAGCTCACGGATACCCCAGCTTCGCACACTGTTGGGACCACCGCCGTAGAATTTTTCCGTTACCGGAATTTCAGAACCTTTACTTCCTTCATACGGGATCGCCGAACCGCCGCGCGCACGAACCGCTAACGAAAGACGGTCCGTCAGCCCGAAATACTTACGGTTGTCAAGATTGAGTTTGATGAACTTAAGATCGGATGGTAAAACAAATCCCGCAAAATCGCTCGTCAAAAAAATCGAAACGCCTTCCGTCGGGTAAAAGAAATCATTGGCCGTATTATATGTCAAACCGGCGCGGGTATTGGTGGTAAAAGCCTCATTGATATCATTGGTCGTAGCGGCACGCCGAGTATCCACTGCTTTAAACGCGAACGGCGTAAAATTGACATTCAGTGCGGCAGTAATTTGACGAATAATCGTCGGTGTGACTTCGACGGTAACCGCATCGTATGAAACGGTATTATTACGTTGTGCCGATAACGTCGTCAACAAATCATTATCCGCATCATCCCACATCGGTATTTTGAATGTCGGCTGGCGAAATGAAATTTTGGTTTCCATAAAATTGGCAAAGAATTTATCCTGTTCAAACCCTTTGCTGACCTGTGCGGAAACCTGCATTTTACGTGCACCGCCGTAAAAATTACGACTCTGCCATGAAAGTTGTAATGCGAGAAAAGGCAGATTGCCCCAGTGCGCTTCCCCTTCCGGTAAATCGCTGAAGTCGGTCGTAAACCCCACACCCGGTTTGATGCTGCGTTCTTTGCGTTCGGCCACGGCGATGGTAATGTGGAGCGTATCAACCGGAATGCCATAGTCGGGAAGAAAAGCGCCTTTTTGTGTGATACGATTGGACGATTTGTGCAAAATCGAGTCGAGTTTTTCACTGGGCACCATCGTTGAGGAATCGAGTGAACCGCGTACTTTATTCATAATCGGCTTCGCCGATCGAAAAACGCCCAAACCGTTGATCTGGCCCATACTCAGATTGAGGCGATCCGGATTGAACGGGCGTCCTTCACGGTAGCGCACTTTACGCAATGGTACATAGTCTTCAACGATTTTGTCGGTCGTATCCGGCGTCGTGCCCTTGGGCAGGTAATCTTTGTAATAATTACCCTGCATCTTTGTTTTGCCGAACACCGCATAACGTCCCGGTGTCACCGTGTATTCCAATCGTGCTTTACGTTTTTCGGTTGAAGCCGTGTCAATTAGCTCCGTTACTTCAGCGGCAAAATATCCGTTTTGACTAAAGAGACGCTGAATGGCCGCCTTGGAAGATTCGATATTGATGCGATCCAGCGGGTCACCTTTACGGGTTGTGAGCAGCGGTAATATTTTTTTACGCTGAAATTTGGAACCCGGATCGGCGACGGGAATCGGGCTTTGAATATGGATATCAGGATCCTCGGCCAACGTTGTCGGTTCGCCTTCGTAAATATAAATTGTTATCTCAATGCTTTCGCGATGCTTGTCAAATTTGGCCGTATATTTTACGATCGTCGCATCAAAATAACCTTTGTCGTTGTACAGTTGATTGATGACTTTTAAGTCATTGGCAAACGTCTCGGCATTAAAAAAATACCGATTGGCGCCCCACTCCGGATCATAAAATGTCAGCGACAAAATACGAATGAGGTTATTCCCCGTCCAGCTCACCGCGCGCGTAAACCATCCGAGCTGACGTTCTTCCTCTTCGCCGACCGTAAGACTGAGGTTTAATGTAAGATCATCAAAGGCATCTAAACCGGTTTCTTTACCCCGGCTATTGACACCCGTAAAATAATATTTTTTGTTTTTTATAAATACGCTGTCCTCCGCCGTAGGCAAACTATCAATCCAAACGCCTGACGAATCTTCGTATAACGCGCGAAATTTTTCCACACGTCCGGAAGCGCCGGTCTGTGCATTGGCCGAGGTGTACGCGATCGAATAAACACCGATACAAATAAGGAATGTAAAGAAACGGAAGGTCATAAGAAGTTATCTGGATTGTTTGTCCGGCAGAAACGTAGATTTGAGTTTAGCCGTATTGAGTCCGCGCAACAACGTCTCGTCCACTTCGATTTCATCCACGATGCCGATTACCGCCGCTTCGATGGAGAGTTCGTTGGGCGCTTCCGTAATGGCACGACGGGCGGCATGGCCGTATGAAACCAACACCAATTCACCGATGCCGGCCCCCAGCGTATCGGCGACGACCACAACATTGGTGTTCGGATCTTTATCAATATTTACGGGATGCACCATCAGAAAACGTAATGACTTTACATTTTCTACTTTTTTAGTCGCCCAAACATTACCTACCACGCGTCCGATGAACATGCGTCAATCCGTTGATTAATGAAAATTTTTAAGTCATCATTATATAAGCCAATATTCCGCCGAAACCGCTTGCGATCATATTCACGGCATCATTGTGCATCCATACCAAACCGCGCACTTGACGTGTGGGTTCATCACAATGTTGTTTTTTCTCTGTAGGCTTTCCGCACGTTTGGCAAGCGTACTGGGCCTGCAGCGTCGCACCCAAAAAACTGTCGGCTATACTTCCCAAAAAACCTGCCAACGTAACAAACCACAAACCTTGTATATTCAGGTTTTCACCCATTACGTATGCCCCGGTCATCGCGATCCACAGCGAACCGGTGAAAGCGCCCAGAGTACCGGGCAATGAAATTCCGCCGGAAGTTCCGGGTTGTACTTTACGCCAATGTAAAACACTGCGCGGGGTCGCCTGAAAAAAAGTACCGATTTCGGTAGCCCAGGTATCCGCCGTCGCCGCAGCGATCACGGCCAAATAAACGATATACCAAACTTCACCGGGATATAACTGAGCGGCTAATGCAACGGCCCCGGCCAAGCCGCCATTGGCGAGTACCTGTCCGGCATCACGGGTACTTCCTTTTTCAAAGATCGTATCGAACTGCGCTTTGCGTCGCTTGCCCAAGCGCGATAATAAACTGGATGATATAAAAAACACAAGAATCGGTAAAGCCCACATCCATCCGCCGATTCCAAAAATCACACTGCCCAACAGAAACGCACCTGCCGCGCCGTCAGCCGTCAATAAGCGAAAGCGAAACGATGCCCAGCCTACGCAAGCTGCCAAACCCACGCCGTATATCAAATATACGGTTGCTTCTTCCGTTTGATGCGTGATCGTATATACGACCCACGCCACCGTCAGCGGAATAGTCAGATTATCCGAGCCGGCGGGTGATATGGCTTCCATGATCGTCGCCAAAAGCGCTCCGATCAATGCGGCACAGATGATCGTAAATTTCGAGAATTCCGCAATGTGAACATTTTGATAATACAAAAAAGAAAAAGCAATCACAAGCGTTGATACGACAAACATAGTGATCGAGCCTTCGATGCTTTTTCGGTCGGAGGTCAGATAATAATGACGCGGTGAAGGCCATAATTGCCCTACTAAGCCGGCGGATGCATCACCGAGCGCTAAAACCAACATGGCTGACATTAAAACTAACGGGGCCGTCTCCCAACACAGCAGTACCAACATCGTGAAAGCCATCGGATAATATACGGTCCCATACGACCGGCGATCCGTTCCGTGAATTCCCTGCAACCAATGCCCGCGAATCGCGAGCATATTAAACACAACAAAAAAAACGCCGATATATACGGCCGGCGCTCCCGAATCGAACCAGGAAGGCGCCAAAAAAATCAGAATGCCGACGCCAATATGGGTTATTTTACGCGTGATTTCCGGTGGCCAAAAAAACCGACGACGTAATAATTCCACCGTCGCCAAGATGACACCTAACGACAAAAAGGCCAGTGCATAGCCGATCCCATCACTCAGAGTCACTTGCCAAAAAATTGAATCCATAATCTTCTAAACAAGGAGAGGATAAATGCGTTTAGTATCAATACGCTAAGACGTGATAATAACCGATTGGGTTTTATTAAAAACTTCTAACCGAATTCGTTCGTACTACTAGGAATGCAAACCTATTAAATGTATGGGCAGTGAAGACGACATGTTTATTGAAATTTAAAAATACCAGCGTACAAATAAATGCGCACGGGTATCCCATGCATGGACATTATAACTGATATCTTCGTCCGGATCATCTTCGTATTCATCACCGTACATACGACCAACTTTAGTATAGATCAACTGCGCTTCGCCGCCAAAACTGAAATACGGTGAAAAATAATACTCACCGCCGGCCACCGGTCCAAAATACAAATCTGATTTGTGTCTTTTATCGGTATCACCGTCTTCATATCCGGGCGCCGAATAGGTGAATCGTGTTTTATCTTCGATGAACACTTTGCCCAAACGTGCGCCAAAATAAGTTTCCGTATGATCACGTTTTTTTCGACGTAAAATCCCAACGCCATAGCGGGATATTTTTACCGTTGAGTTAGACTTGTAATAATAATCATCATCGCTTCTACTGATTTTACCGGACATGTTGTTATAACTCACTTCCGGTTCGATACGCCATCGGTCACCAAAATTGATCGGAACATAAATCCCCATAATGGCGCCGGTTTTGAAATAACCATAATCATCGTCATCGCCAAACCGGTGTGTATTCGTGCCGAACGAAATTCCGATCCCAATCTTTTTTCGGTTGGAATTAGTTTCGTCTGTTTGCTCTTCGTTTTGACCTTGGAGCGACCATCCGTTCATCAATACAAAAATCAAAACGATCCAGCTGCGTATCGGTTTCATTTATTCTCCCCTTTTTTAATACAGAATAGAGCCCACGTAAGAAAAACTACACGGCCTTCAACGCATTTTCGATATCGGCGATCAAATCTTCCTTATCTTCGCAACCTACGGACAAGCGCACCAAACCGTCGGTCAAACCGAGTTTCAAACGGTCTTCCAACGGAATCGCACCATGTGTCATCGAAGCCGGATGGCATATCAGGCTTTCCACGCCGCCGAGGCTTTCGGCGAGGGCAAATATTTTTACGTTACGCAGCATATTTTTGCCGGCATCCATCGAACCCAGTTCGATCGAAATCATCCCGCCAAAACCACGCATCTGTTTTTTGGCCAGCGCGTGCTGCGGATGCGATGCCAAACCGGGGTAATAGATTTTTTTTACTTTAGGATGCTTAGCCAAAAACTCCGCCATAGCTGTTGCATTTTCATTGTGCTGTCGCATACGCAGCGCCAGAGTTTTCGTCGAACGCAGAACAAGCCAACAATCAAACGGCGACGGTACGGCGCCGATAGAGTTTTGTAAAAATTTGAGTTTTTCTTTTAACTCTTCGCTGGAAGTTACCACCACTCCGCCGATCACATCGCTGTGGCCGTTGATATATTTGGTCGTACTGTGCAAAACGATGTCCACACCAAACTCAAGCGGTGTCTGGAAATAGGGACTCATAAATGTATTATCTACGACGGAAATCAGTTTGTGTTCTTTGGCGACGGCCGCAACGACCTGCAAATCCGTTATCGTCAGCATCGGATTGGTCGGCGTCTCGACATACAACATTTTGGTGTTTGGCTTGATAGCCGCACGGATATTTTTTTCGTCCGACGTATCCACCCAGGAAAATTCAAGGCCAAAACGCTTCATGATTTTGTCAAAAAAACGAAATGTACCGCCGTACACATTATTGGAAACGATGACATGATCACCGCCGTTGAGCAGCGCGGCGATATTGGTAATAGCGGCCATACCGCTGCCGAAAGCGAAACCGTATTTGCCTTTTTCAAGCGCCGCGATATTCGCTTCCAACGCGACGCGGGTGGGATTGATCGTGCGCCCATAATCAAAACCTTTACTGACGCCAAGCTCTTCCTGAGCGTACGTCGAAGTTTGATAAATCGGCGTGATCACCGCACCGGTCGTCGGATCCGGGATTTGGCCGGCGTGAATGGCATCCGTTGAAAAACCCATATTTATTCTTTCCTACTATGCGTTATTATTTGGTTGTCAGATAATCAAGCAAATCAATTTTTGTCATAATGCTGATCGGGCGTTTGCTATCATCCACGACCACCACGGCGTTGGATTGGCGCAGATTTTCCTGCACTGTAGATATCGGCGTTTGCGCACCGACCATACGCACCTGACGCGTCATGCATTTGGAAACTTTGGCGTCTTGGGTACCGGCACCGCTGGCCAAATAATCCATGATATCGCTTTCCGATACGATCCCGACCAATGCGCCGCCGGAAGTAACCGGCAATTGCGAAACGCCTTTTTCGCGCATCTTGGAAATCGTCTGACGCACGCTCTCCATATCATCGGCACAGATCAGCACGGGGCGTGCCGGGTTTTTAGCTAGAATATCTTTGACCGTGCCCTGAATGGATTTGTTTTCAAAAAATCCGTTATCGCGCATCCACTTGTCGTCCACAAATTTGGTCATATAGTTACGTACGCCGTCCGATAAAACGACCACGCAATTTTGTCCGGGCTTTAACCGTTGTGCGGCCTGCAGTGCGGCAAAAAGCGATGAACCGGACGAACCGCCGACGAGCAACCCTTCTTCGTGAATCAGGCGGCGCGCCAATAAAAATGAGGACTGATCTTCCGTTTTGATCCATTCATCCACACAATCCCGATCGAGTACTTTGGGAATAAAATCATAGCCAATACCTTCGACCTTGTATGTACCGACGTGCGTACCGCCGCCGAGGATCGAACCTACCGGATCGGCGCCGACGACAATACACTGCGGATTGGCATCTTTCATACGTTTGGCTATGCCCGTGATGGAGCCGCCCGTACCGGCTGCAACGACGACCATATCTACTTTGCCATCCAGTGCGTCGAGGATTTCCTGACCGGTCGTATCGTAGTGAATTTTGGGATTATTGGGGTTGGAGTATTGATCTAAAATATGTGCATTCGGTAATTCGCGTTGCAGGCGTTGCGCGACACTGATATGGCTTTCCGGATCTTCGGAGGCCGCTTCGGTCGGTGTGCGAATAATTTCGGCGCCCAGCGCTTCGAGTATCACTTGTTTTTCGCGGCTCATTTTTTCGGGCATCGTGATGATCACACGATACCCTTTGATCGCGCCGGCCAATGCAATACCGATACCGGTATTACCGCTTGTCGGTTCGATCAACGTATCTCCCGGCTTGATACGACCTTCACGTTCCGCCGCTTCGACCATCGCGCGGCCGATACGGTCTTTGATGGAACCGCCGGGATTCATAAATTCACATTTGGCGTACAGATTACATTGAAGCTGTGCTCCGATTCGATTGAGTTTGACGACCGGTGTTTGACCGATGACTTCGAGAATGTTGTTGTATATCCGTTTCATAATTCCTGTAGATATTAAAAAATGATTTCTTTTTTTGCGATCATCGCGTGCAGTTTGTCCACTTCTTCGAGCGAACAGGTAAGGAACGTATTGATTTTGGATTTATCACCGGACGAAACGGCCAATAGAATCCCCGGTAAAAGTTGGGTCATAATGATGACGTGTTTCGTACCGACCGTGACCATCGTCTGCACGGTGTCCGGCTGCGGTTTTTTTCCGTCAAAAGGAATAGTGAACATGCGTTTGCCCTGATCCAAAAAAACGGAGGCTAAAGCGCCAAACTGGCCTTCGACGTGTTCATCGGATACATTGGACCGCAAAACTAATCCTTCCCAGGAAATCACGGCCACCAAGGTTTGCGGGGCAATCGCTTCAACGGTACGAATGATTTCCCCAAAATACTGATCGTGCGATGCTATCATGATGCCTCAGTGAATGTGGGGTTGAAGTTCTTTGATGGCGACGCTGATGTCAAACAAGACAAGCCCGAGTTTGGCTTGGGTTGTGGTAAAGACGGTCAGCAGCGTTTCTTTGGCCGCCCGCGTGATGATGATAAATCCTTCTTTGGCGCGTATCGTGACTTGCGCCATTTCACCGATCATCGCGTCTTCGGAACTGCTTTCGCCCTGATTCAGCAACGCGGCCGAAATCGCGGCCACGCGTTCGGCTTCGATGGTGTCCGGGAGCATGGACGAGATGACAAGCCCGTCGCTGCTGACGAGCGCAACCGCGCTTACACCCGGCGTATCATTGCGCAGACGTTTGAGAATATCCTCCATGATGCACCTAAAAATCGTTGGAAAAAGTGAGAAATTATTCGCCGCAAATATCATAAATAGTTAGGCCAAAGTCAATGCGGATTGTCCCCTGTAACTTTATGGCAGCGTACAAAACGCTCCTGCCCGCAAGAACGCCAGCGCGGCGTTTCATCACGGCAAACGGCCTCGACCCACGGGCAACGCGCCTGAAAAAGACAACCCTTGGAAGGGCGCGACGAATCCGCGATATCACCTTTTACTGCGACGGGTTTTACCGGCTTGGACGGATCGAGTTCGGGCACCGACGCAATCAAAGCCTGCGTGTACGGATGCAGCGGTTGATCAAAAAGAACATCCGACGGTCCCATTTCCATCATTTGTCCGCGATATAAGACGGCTATCCGATCTGCGATATGGCGCACCACAGCCAGATCATGGCCGATAAACAGATAAGAGAGATTTCTTGTTTCCTGAAGCGTCATTAAAAGCTCGATGATCTGCGCCTGCACCGACACATCCAGAGCCGAAACGGGTTCATCGCAAACGATGAATTGCGGCCGGACCGACAAGGCCCGTGCTATACCGATACGCTGGCGCTGTCCGCCCGAAAATTCGTGCGGAAAACAAAACCGCTGTGAGGGATCAAGACCGACGGTTTTAAGCAATTCTTCGATTTTATCTGTCGCCTCCGTTCCGGAAGCTGTTGCATGCACGGTGAATATCTCACGAAACATGGCATCCACCGTTTGGCGGGGATTGAGTGAACTAAACGGATCCTGAAATACGATTTGCATGCGGCGGCGAAAAGGACGCATCGCTTTATTATCCAATGCGGTAATTTCTTCGCCGTCAAAAAAAATACGTCCCGACGTCGGATCGGTCAGTTTGAGAAGGCATCGCCCGATCGTACTTTTTCCTGAGCCCGATTCGCCGACCACACCAAGGGTTTCTCCGGTTCGGACGATAAAAGAAACATCTTCGACGACTTGCGACCAGGTCGCACGCCCCCATAAGGTGCTCCCTACCGGGTATGACTTACAGAGGGATTCGACGCGGATAAGCTCTTGCATGAATGCGTCTTCTTCCGTGGTTTTTTGAAAAGATAAGGCCGGAAATAAAAACATGCTACCTTAAAAAAAGAAACGGCGCCTAACCGAAGTCATGCGCCGCTCCCTAGTGGTAACCGATAGGAATCGGAAAAATTATGCCCCGCGGGCGTAAGCAACATCCTCAAATACAAAATTGTTTATTTTATAATTCTCTTCCGCAACTTTGATGCAAAATGTTTTCATAAGATTGAATCCGCCCTGATAATCAATCGCATAGCGGCTTCCGCAGCGGTACACCTTTTTTTCACGCACCATTTTTTCCAAAGCCTGCTTGATCATCTGAATATTTTTGGGGCTCTCTTTGAGTTCAAGCCGTTTGGCAACGACATTGGCCGAGGTGGGTTCGGAATTCAAACCCAATTTCAAAATATAATTCTCCAGATCCATCAACACGGGATTCTGCTTTGTTTTGCGTGCTGCTGAAGTGGTGCGTCTCATATCCGATTTACCTCATTTTAGTGAATGAAAGGTTATCATCGCGTTAATTGCTTTTATATAAGACAAATACCTTGCCAAAACATGACTGGATAATTAAACCCAATAAAATCAAAGCATCGCTTCAAAACGATGTGACGCAGATCACAAGTTCAAATAAATTCGATAGTTAGGAATGTTTCTTCATGAGGCTACCTGCATCAGTTTGAAACAGGGCCGATTCGGTGGGTAAAAAACAAGAATACGACAGCGATCATACGTAGATTGGACGTACTTCATCCCTTATGCAAGAAAACTATAACCGCTATTTATTATCGGGGATATTTTTTATATCACGACAAAAGCTATAACCATCAAATTAAGATGGCTTAAGATTCTGTAATCTGGATGTCAATATTTCGCGCTCTGAGCGCTTCGATAAAAGACCGTGTTGGAACAGCTAATTCCTGCGGAACGGCGCCTTTTTCCGTGATTTTGCCTTGGGTCATCATTTGTGCGATCACAGAAATCGGATAAGACGTCAGACGCATCATGGCGGTGATATTATTGGACGCATCGCCATAGTCAACAATTTGGTATTGGATTTCTTTGGGATTTCCGTCTTTTATTCCTTTGACGGTAACGCGTACCAAAACGGCATCGCGCCCTTCCATCGCCAGCACTTTGGTTAGATTTTGTGCGAGCAGATCGCGCGGTACGACCGTATCGTTGCCGACTTTGACCGGTTTGGATTCCGTCAGTCCGAGATCCATCAGCAACTTGAACTGTGCGGCGTGACCGGGATATCGTATCGTTTTGTAATCCAAATTTTTCACTTTTCCTAAATACGTCTGCGGCAGTGTCGAGGTGCCGCCCGAAGTATTAAACGCTTCCAGTTTGCCGAACGGCGCGGGAAATTCCAGTTCCTCCACATCCACCATTGGGTCCACGGTAACAACTTCTCCGCTTTGGATTTTCACGCAAGGTTCGACGTATTCGTTGATCAACCCGTGCACCGAAAAAACCAGTTTATAATTCATCGGAGGACGCGGTTCCAGCGGAAGACCACCGACGCGTATCTGCACATCCGTAGTCTCATCCATTTGCCCGATGCCATCCGCTACCAAAACAGAAACCATACCCGGAGCCAATCCGCAGTCGGGTATGATCGTAATATTTTTCTTTTTGGCTTTATCATGCAGTGAAAGCTCCTGCGCGACGATGGTATTATTACCGCCGAGGTCGCAAAAAT
Source organism: bacterium (assembly GCA_013360215.1). Taxonomy (NCBI): domain Bacteria; species bacterium. The sequence continues at coordinate 119,873 of JABWCP010000003.1, forward strand.
TGCATCCGCATTGGACGGCGAGCCTTGCCAGCTTGTAATTATATTTATACGTCACGGCGCTGACCACGGTATCAACCTGACTCATCAGTTTTTTTAACGCTTCTTCGTCTTCGACGTTGATTTTTTTGGCTGAAAAACGGAGATCGTTTTCCGCTTTAACAAACGCTTCGGTTTCTTTGAGTGCCTGGGCATTGGCATCGGCTACGATAATGCGTTCCATGTGGTGATTGCGTAAAAGATCAAACACCACCGCACGTCCCATCCATCCTGCGCCCAATACTAATATTTTCATAATGCTCCTTTTAAGCTGTCAGTTTTTTCGCCGTATCAGTTTGCCCGAAAAAAATCCGGATATATTATGTTCGAAAGGCGTGATGCAAAAATAGCCTTTCCCGGAAATAAATTTTTTCCAACGGGCATCATGATTTTTCTGAAGTTCAAATTCCGGATGCGCGGACAAAAACGCTTCGATGACGTTTTCGTTTTCTTCTTCGGATAACGTACACGTTGCATAGATCAGCATGCCGCCGGGTTTGACCAACGGCGCGTAATTTTCCAATAACGTCCGCTGTTCGTTGACCAGTTTTTCGATATTATCCTGTGTGACGCGCCAACGCATATCGGGATTGCGTTGCAATACGCCGAGACCGCTGCACGGTGCATCAATGATGATTTTATCGTACCATGTCCCCCGTTGATTTAGCGCCGCCAACGCATCGTTTTCGATCACCTCGATATTTTTACAGCCGGCACGGGTTGCGCGTTTTTTTAATTGTTCCAAAGCACCCGCATTGATATCCGCCGCGACGATATGACCGGTGTTATGCATCAGCATCGAAAGCGCCAGCGATTTTCCGCCGCCCCCGGCGCATGCATCCAGCACGCGATCCTCGGAAGCCGGATTGACCCATTCGCAAAAAATCTGACTGGATTCGGCCTGCACTTCGACCCATCCGTCTTTAAATATTTTCCGATTAAAAATATCATGCACTTCGCCGGGAATGAGTCCGTATTGTGCGTATGCGGTTTTTTTGGGAATAATCCCTTCGGCTTTTAATTTTTTAAATACATCCGCTTCCGTCGCCTTAAGGGTATTGATGCGCAAGACCAAAGGCGTCTCCTGATTATCAAATTCGCACATCCGGACGGTCGACTCGGTGCCGTACGTCTTGCTCCATTTTTCGATAAGCCATGACGGATGCGAATACGTGATCGCCAGCGCTTCTACAGGTTGTTTGCGCGGATTGGGAAAAGAAATTTCCGTGTGATATTTTTTCAGGTAACTGATAAAATTACGGAGGTTTTCTTTTTGGTTGCCGTACGATTTGGGAACTATAAAATTGACAATCGCCTGCGTACGTTCGACCGAGTGTCCGAGGTGGACGATATGAAACGCGGCGAGGCGGTAGATACAACGAATCAGCGGCTCCAATTCCTCCGCATTGCGTTTCAGCGTTTTGGAAACCACATAATCCAAACGTAATTTATACCGGATCACATTGAGCGCCGTGCGTGCGATCTGTTCGCGATCGCGCGAATCCAAAATGCCGAGATGGCGCTGAATATGCGTGCGAAGCAGAATATCGGCACGCTCCTGTGTCTCTTCGAACGCATGCAATACTTCGAGGGCGATCCGCTGGCCCGTCCACTCGGCGAGACGCCTTTCTTCCGTTTCAGAATTGGCACCCATAAACGTGCGCGGTTGATAGTATTTAGGTCGCCGGCGTGGTTTAGGACGTTCGTCACTATATCTTTCGCCGCGTTCTTTACCGGCAAACGTACGTTTTTCAGATGTACGATTTTCAGAGGTACGCTTATCCGATGTACGTTTATCGGACGTACGTTTATCCGAAGTGCGTTTCGCGCCAGATCGGGCGCCGGGTTTTTTGGAAAAAGGCATGGCTTCCTTAAGCTAAAGTATCTTCGAGTTCTTCTTTGGCCGCATACAATTCCGACACGGCATGCATATTATTGGCTTGTCGCGCAACGCGGATGCCCTCCGTATATGCGGCTATGGCATCCTGCGGCTGATTATTTTGTTCGTAACATTTGCCGAGTTGATAATACAGCGCGACGTAGGACGGATCACGCCGTTGTAAATCCGTAAACTCAGCGATCGCTTCGGCCCATCGCTGTGCGCCGACTAACTCCATCGCCAGCGCGTAACGCGAAAACGAATCACCGGGATCTTTTTCCAGAATAGCGCGTAAGGCTTCCGATCGTGTCATCATCGTACTCAGATTTTTTTACGCTGCATTTGGCCTAAGACGGCATTGAGTTCTTTTGATTTTTCCTCATACCCTTTTTTGCCGAGCAATGCAAACATATTGGTTTTATACGCTTCGACGCCCGGTTGATCAAAAGGATTGACGCCCAGCAGATAACCGCTCATCGCGCAGGCTTTTTCGAAAAAGAAAATCATCTGGCCGAGATAATACGCGTTGAGTTCCGGCAAGTGCACGGTCATATTCGGCACTTCGCCGTCGCGATGCGCCAGGGTCACGCCTTCGTAGGCTTTTTTATTCACGTATTCAAACGTCTGACCGGTGAGGAAGTTAAATCCGTCCACATCGCCTTCCAAGTCGGGCACCGAGGTATCGGATTGCGCTTTGTCAACCCACAAAAACGTTTCGTAGATATTACGCGTGCCTTGCTGCACCCATTGGCCCATCGAATGCAGATCCGTCGAAAAATCAACCGAGGCCGGGTAAATACTTTTGTGATCTTTACCTTCGCTCTCTCCGTAAAGCTGCTTCCACCACTCGCTCACATAGTGCAGCGACGGTTCGAAATTGGCCAGTATTTCGATGGCTTTTCCTTTACTGTACATCAGATTGCGGATCACGGCATACACATACGCCGGATTGGATTTTAAATCCGGATTGCTCAGTATTTTTTCCATGTCGGCCGCCCCTTGCAAAAGCGCACGGATATCCACGCCGGCGACAGCGATCGGCAAAAGCCCGACCGGCGTCAATACCGAATACCGTCCGCCGACGTCATCGGGAATGACATAACATTTGTAACCTTCTTTTTCGGCCAATTTTTTGAGTGACCCGCGGGCTGCATCGGTCGTTGCAAAAATTCGCTGCGATACCTGCATTTTGGACATGGCATCGCTCATGATTTTACGAAAATACCGTAGCGCAAGAGCCGGTTCGGTCGTCGTACCGGATTTAGAAATCACGTTGACCGCAACGCGTTTGTTTTGGATCACTTCGGTAAGGTCGCGCAGATAACGTCCGCTCATATTTTGGCCGGCAAAATAAACCTGCGGCGTTTTGTAAGGGATGTTGTTATTAAAACTATGCGTCAGCGCATCAATAACGGCCTTCGCGCCGAGGTATGAACCGCCAATGCCGATAGTGATAAGTATATCTGAAGTTTTACGAATATCTTCGGCCGTTTTAGCGATGTCCTCTACAAGCGCGGAGGGAAACTTGGATGCCAGATCCAGCCAACCTAAGAAGTCATTACCCGCTCCGGTGCGTTGCTCGATCATTTTATGTACGTCGTTGACTTTGGCCTGCATCCCGAAAATCTCTTCTTCCTTCAGGAACGGCATCACATACGTGTAATCAAGCTGGATACGGTTCATAAGACATGCTCCGGTTTGTGGTGTTTTTTGAGGACTGGGGGTAATATACGCTCTGAATCGGAGAAATCAAATGGAGACCCTATATCACTGATAAATGGCAAACCAAGGGATTATGCTAATCGGTAATCAAACTGAATGATAAGAGTTAGCATAAATGCGAAAATAACTGATTTGATTCATAACTAATTTTTTAAACAAACATTGCATATTGATTTTCGCCAACTTGTAATATAATTTCGCGCCGATCAACCGTGAATACGAAATAATTAATCTTTTATGAACGATTTTTTTGAACAAACGCAGGCCCGCTACACGGCGATATTAGAACGACTCGACCGCGACATCCGGCCTTTTTCGGATGCGCAGATCCATTGGAAAGCGGATGCGAATACATGGTCTATCGCAGAGGTGCTGCTGCATATTATCACCGCGGACACCACCTACCTTGAGCCTATGCGCCGCGCTTTGCAAGGCGCCGAACGTACGGCTTCACCGGTCGCCTACCGTCCGAGTTTTTTTGCACGTTTATTTATCTATTCCCTAAGGCCGGGCCGTTTCCGATACAAAGCCCCCGCGATCTTCAAGCCGGAGTCAAGCCGCATCAGTCATACCATTCGTCAAAATTTCGCCGATCACATTCGCGCACAGATGCAGTCGTTACAGGCATGGCGTTCGTACGACATCAATCGCCTCAAAATGACGTCACCCGCCAATGCGATGGTGCGTATCAGTCTCGGTGAAGCGCTGGATGTGATGATCACCCATACCGAACGCCACATGGCGCAGGTGGATCGCATCCTGCAGCATCCCCAGTTTCCGACATCATGAAATTTGGATTTACGTGCGGCTGCGCGATAGCGGGATTGATTGAGTGGGAGTGTGCGATTTGGATTTTTGTCTATGCTTTGGTGCTTTTCCCGTTTAGCCCATCCACAACTTCTTTGAAACTCTCCAGCGCGGCTTCGACGTTCTCCACTATTTCCATCGCGAGAATATCCGGGTCGGGAAGATTTTCCAGGTCGCCGAGGTTGTCGTCCTTGAGCCAGAATATGTCGAGGCTGGTCTTGTCACGCGCAATGATCTCGTCGTAGGTAAATTTCTTGAAGCGTTCCGTCTCTTTACGTTTCTGGCGATTGGGCGGATTATAACATTTGATGAAGTCCTGCAAGTGCTCGTACTTCATCGGATCGGTCTTGAGCGTGAAATGCTGATTCGTCCGCAGATCGTATATCCAGACTTCCTTCGTCCATGGCGTTTTCGAGGCCTGGCGATTATCAAAGAATATCACATTGGCCTTAACGCCTTGCGCGTAGAAAAGGCCCGTGGGCAGTCTCAGGATCGTATGCAGATCGGTCATGTCCAAGAGGCGCTTGCGAACGGTCTCTCCCGCGCCGCCTTCAAAGAGAACATTATCCGGCACGACCACCGCCGCTTCGCCGTCGATCTTGAGCATGGCGCGGATATGCTGAACGAAGTTCAGTTGTTTATTGCTCGTCGTGGCCCAGAAATCCTGGCGATTGTACGTCAGCATTTCTTTTTCCTGCTCGCCTTCTTCGTTCGTGATCGTGATACTGCTTTTCTTGCCGAAGGGCGGATTGGCAAAGACATAGTGGTACGTATCCTTCGGCGGAGAGATCAGAGAATCATTCCTATCAATGGGCGGCTCGCTATTCAGGTCGCCGATATTGTGCAGAAACAAATTCATCAGGCACAGCCGCGCCGCATTCGGCACGATCTCCCAGCCGCGAAACGCTTTGTATTTCAGGAACTCGCGCTGGCCTTTATTCAGATCCTGCTTGGTGAGATAGTCATAACAGGCGAGAAAAAATCCGCCGGTGCCGCAGGCGGGATCGGCAATGGTCTTATTCGGTTCGGGCTGAACGCATTCCACCATCGCGCGGATCAGCGCGCGCGGGGTAAAATACTGCCCCGCCCCGCTTTTCGTGTCTTCGGCGTTCTTCTCCAGCAGGCCTTCGTAAATGTCACCTTTCACATCCGCGCCGAGAATGACCCAATTCTCTTCGTCGATCATCCTGATCAACTTGAAAAGCTTCGCCGGGTCCTGGATCTTATTCTGCGACTTAAAGAATATCTGCCCGATCATGCCTTTTTCTTTCGACAATTCGCGAAGCATCTTCACGTAGTGTTTTTCCAGCGCATCGCCGGACTTATCTCGCAGGGTCGGCCACGCAAAGTCTTTCGGAATGTCCGTTTTCCGGCTGTACGGCGGCTTGGAGTATTCGTCCGCCATTTTCAGGAATAGCAGATAGGTCAACTGCTCCAGATAGTCTCCGTAACCCACGCCGTCATCGCGGAGCGTATTACAGAAAGACCAGATTTTTGAAACGAGTGCGTTGGTGGTCATTCAGCTCCAATCAATACGTTTTGTTTTTGAATTGCAGTCATCTCCATCGCCATTCCTGCGGAATCCATTCTGTGACAGTGTTCGCTATCAGTGCCGGCTCAATAAAAGCTTGAATGGATTTTACGACCTGTGAAAAATCGGCGGTTTCCTTAAGATGATTTGAATGAATAAATGCTTTCCACATTTCTTGCTTTTCTTTACGTTCATAAAACTCTGAATTCCAAATAGCTTTACGTTGTTCGATGCTGGTTTCTCGCTTTTGAAATGTTGATTGGATCGCATGGTTTAGAATCTCTTTTGAATAACTTTTCTGAAGAGCTAAAAAACGCACGTCAAAAAAGTCCTTAATGCGGCTGTTGATTTCCGCGAGACTTACCATAGCTTCAAATTTCTCGGCAATGGCTGATTCCAACGAATACACAAAAATCCTCGGACAATCGTGATCCAGTATGACCGGATAATCAAGTTCGTAAGGATGCGGAATAACGACATCGTCAAAACCGACGTCAATTTGCAATATATCCTTCACGGTGCCCATTCGCACCGGCAACTTTGCTCTGACGTCGGAATAGCGGTCGCCTTCCGTTATTTTTTCTATCTGGATCTGATCCGGTAAAAATGTCAAGCCGTCTGCGCTGTCGATCAGGGCAATGTCGTTAATAATCGGCCGGAGCTTTTCAGGTTCATGACTAATCCCGTCAGCAAGAAAGTCCACGTCTTTGGTTACCCGGGACATTGGCATCCGGTGAGCAACAAGCATCATGGCTCCCTTGAGGATAAGGCTATTCCTGTGTTTTGACTTGCTTAGACGATAGAGAAAACGTTCCTGCACGTAACGTCGTAACAGGGTCATCGGCTCGATTTGCTGCTGTTTTGCCATCGCAGCCAGTCTGGCCCATACGGAGGCCGGCATGTTTTTGATTTCTTTTTTCATCCTATCAGCCCTTTGAGAATGGGGCTAATGATCTTTTCAACTTTACACCGTCTTGCAAAAGTCATCAGTTTATTCAGATCGCGGGACCGCCGTGATGCATACGTGCGCAGGGCCTCAATGGCAATGGATTCGCCGAGTTTTCTGCGGTAACGAAAAAGATCGCAAATAGTTTTTTCAGGAGTATAAATGCGAAAACGGCCGCGCGGGGTTTTGACCGACACCATACCGGTCTTATAATAGGTCTCCGGAAAATAGAATATTCTGACGGGCGGATAGTCCAGTCTGATTTTCGATTTGTTCTGAGGTACGGCTATGAATATTTCCGAAGGATTCGCTGTGGTCAGCTCATGATATACCGCCGCAGACGTGAGTGCAATGATCGCCGACGGAATGGCCCAGTGTATGACGTAGTAACTGGAATGGGCATCCGGTTTTTTTTCCGGCAGACGATACAGGCCTGGTTTTATTTTCTCGATGATCCCGTCCTGAACGGCGCGGGAAACGGTTCGGGGATGAATTCCCGCGTCCTTGAGCGATTTCATACGTATGAACCCGCCGTTTTTTTTCACTATAACTTCAATATTTGTCATATGTAAATCCAATTATATGGTTCTAATTCAATGTCAATATAATAAAATAACATTGAAAAAGAACCAAATAAATTGTTTGACAAAATCCCGACCTTACGCCGTCATCACGGAGCGTATTACAGAAAGACCCGGTGAGCCCCGCCCTCATCGTGAGCGAGGTCGAACGAGGAGGCGGGATAAACTCCGTCGAACCGTTTGAAACGAGTGCGTTGGTGGTCATCAGTTATATTTGTTAAGCTCATCAACAAGCTTGTGAACCGTGCTGACAGATTCTGTGTGTTGTTTACCGTTTTCTTTTCCATTATAAATCTTCGTCGCACGGACAATTGCTTTGTCCTGAGTGGAAATCAATTCGCTATACATCTTTTGTAATGTTTTTTCGGTCTTGTCGTATGGAAATGGAAGGTTTCTATCCAAAATGCCCTTATATTGACTTCGATCCATGGGATTTCCATTGTGGTCGTGAAAATGCAGCAAAAACCAATAGTCAAACGCTTGATTTGAATATGCAACCTTACAACCCTCTTCTTCCGCTTTTCTAATGGATTTTTGAAAATCTCCTTCATCGGTTTCATCTCTATCGAATACTAGCCACGTCTGATCAAACTTGATTTCTTTTTTCTTCTGAATTCTATTCTTTGTTTTAATCGCATTCGTTACAAAAGTCATAGAATTACCAACTTCTCCCTGCTCAACTGATGCGTGGGCTCGAAATGAAGAGAAATAGTAATATTCGGTTTCTCCTTCGCAAATAATCAGCATGGTTGGCCGATAGAACTTTTGGTTGAGAGGTCTCTTAAAATGATGCTTCTTCTTACTCATTCAGACTCCAGCATGGCATCAAACTGATTCAGGTAAGGAATTCCTCCGAATTTTCCCATGAGGTAGTTTTTTTCCAGTGCCAAATCATTTCGCGGTTTTTTCCCTTTCTTGAAATCACTCAAGCTGTACAACTCTGTAGAGCCGTCTTTTTTCTTCTCAGTAAACCATATCTGGTCGCGACGAAAAACATGAGCGCTCAGTAAATTGGTGTCGTGAGTAGCGAATATCAATTGCGCATTACCGGTATTCGTCTTAGGGCTGTGAAACAGTTCAATTATTCTCTCCGTGAGTAAGGGATGCAATTTGGTGTCTAATTCATCAATAATGAACACATTTCCGTTCTTAAGAGCATTTAGTATCGGGCCAGACAAGTGAAAAAATTTCTTTGTTCCTTCCGATTCTTGTTGTTCCAGATTAAATACTGCCGGCTGGGTCGCTTCACCCTTTGCATTCATCACCTTTCTTAGTGACACGGCAAAAGGTAATTTACTCTTAGCCGGGTCTACATTGGCTTCCGAGCTTCCCGTTTTCAAATCAAACTTAATATTGAACCCTTGGCCTTCCTGTTCACGTATTTCAAAATCTTCAATTCCGAAGTCTGCAATTTTCAAAAGTTCGAGAATAGAATTTTTCTTTTCCTGTATTTGGCATTCCTCAAGAGTAAAACCGAGATAAAGAGAATCGTAAATTCCAGAAACGACATGGAACTGTTTTAACCAACTGTGCACTTCATTAGCCATCGGATCATTCAGAATCGTTGCTTTAGCGAGAAACAGTGCATTCGAAGCGACAATATTTTGTTCCTGAACTAATTTCAAAATTTTGTGTTTTGCCCCAATATCGTACTGATTGCCATCACGTACAAAAACTTTAGTTTCGCGATCTTTGGTCAGGTAGAGCCATTCCTTCTTAACTTCCTGAGGGGTCACTTCAAAACCGTAACGATAAAAATGATCTTGCCAATGAAATATCATTTCCATCATGGTCGGCTCATTTACTGTTTCAGTGTTAAGCGCGAAGGACGCAATTGGAATCGGTATTCCGGCCGGGGATTGAATAGACTGGGTGAATACATACCAAAAAGACGCGAGAGCTTTTATGAGATTGCTTTTACCTGAGGCGTTGGCTCCATAAATGACAGCGGACTTGAGGAATTTTTGATCCTCTTTGGCGATGACATTCCTGTCTGCGTCGAGCAATTTTTCTTTTAAGCCGGACTGAACGACCATGCTGAGAGTTTGCTCGTCTCGTAAAGACAGGAAATTCTTTACTTTAAATTGAACGATCATGAGGTTTTTGCGGGTTTTTATTGTGTGGTATTTTCACACAAAAATACTATAATAATACTGGATTGTCAATATTAAATAATGATATTTGTGATTTTTTCACAAATACACACTTTATAAACACAAATCAGTCACTCTAAGCTTTCTTCGAAAGATCGTCATCACGGAGCGTATTACAGAAAGACCCGGTGAGCACCGCCCTCATCGTGAGCGAGGTCGAACGAGGAGGCGGGATAAACTCCGTCGAACCGTTTGAAACAAGTGCGTTGGTGGTCATAGAATTTAGAGGTGCTTCACGGTCGCAAGTTTGTACTATGCAAACGAGGCATTGATTGTTGTGGACTCACTTTTTCTGATTCCTGAGAGAGTATCGCGGGTCATTGTTGCTTGACCACTAACCGCTCCTCAATCTTCTGAAGTAACTCATCCGGGTTGACAATAGGCAGATACGCGTTTTGAAGCGGTGTACCACGAAATCTTTCGATCATAATCCCTCGAGTAGTGGAATATGTAAGATTAATAGCCAAGATGAACAATTCCCTGGGAATTCCTCCAAGTTCTTTGAATTTCTGAAATGCCTCTGGTCCTATTTTGAAAACTCCTTGCGTGACAAGAGCTCCAAGATTTTGCGTATTGGATGCCCGCAATATCTTTATGTCCAGATGAGTTTCTATTGCCTCATTTTCTGGCACAACACGAATTCCAATTGCATGATTGAAATTAATTTGCTCGTTAGGCTGGATGTCTTCAGGCATCTGCTCTTGAACAAATTGTTTGATAGTAAACTTTTCAAGTTTGATCTGAATTGGTATTTGGCTAACAGGGTTGTTCGGTTCCATGCGTTGTCGCCTTGTTTGTTGTGACAAAATCTATAGAGCCCTGAACTGGATTAGAGAAAGGAATCGGATAATTCAAATAACCGAGTTCATCCGTTCTAGCGTTGCCAATCAAATTTGTAAACGGGTAGCGAATAATATTACCTGTCACTATACGTTGTGTATAGAACTCTTGCGTTTTTTGTGCAGAATGATTTTCACTGTCCAAAATGATCTCCGGCTGTATCTCAAAAACACTCGCGATCTGAGCAATCTTCTTTATTGTCAGATTTTCTTCACCCCGCAATAGCTTAGTAATATATGCAACCGAGCAACCAAGTTTTCGAGCAAGAACCGACCGCGACCATTTTTTCTTCACCAGTTGGTTAGACAATTCTTCTGTAAGTTTGATCATGATTGATGTAGCGATATATTCAGGATCGCTTTCTCTCAATCTAGTCCATTGGTCAAGAGAGGTAATTTTTTCTGGTTTACCCTTCATCTTTAACCCTCCGTATTAATTGTGTTTCGGATTGACTTTGCTTTCTTTATCTCTTTTGGTGGTGTTTTTTGTGATTGCTTTCGAAAATAATGGGTTGTTGCAACGCACTTTTTCGGATTTCCGTCAAGGAAGAAGCAAAGAACTCTGTAGTTCTTTGGTTTAAATTCCCAGATTCCGTCTTGAAGATGTTTGAATTGCTGATTGTTCGTAATTTGTCCCTGTTGCCCTAAAAGCCTAAATAATCGATCAAGTGTATCCTGCGCTGACGTTGGGATCTTCTTGTTGTTGAAATACTCAGTAAGGCAGCCATCTTTGCCGGCGACATAGTATTCATAAATATCGGCCTGTCCGCCATTATGGAATTTTCGAAGTGGCACTAATTTAACCTATAAGTTAAACGTTGTCAAGAAGAATTTTGTTCCTGCGAACTAAATTTAACGATATCTAAATATAATTAATTTAATATCTTATATAAATATAATCTGTGTTGAAGAAGATCAAACTCGAATAAACCTCCACTAAAACACCATCTTCAGGGTACGTTGCGATCATAGCCATCTCACATATTTAACCCTGCTATTGCACGTGTTACCCGTTCTTTATACTCGCGCCAATTAATCAAGTGGTAGTTCTTCTTCAGGTTTGGGTTCTTACCACGATAGAGAGGTATTAAAGGTCTGTCTAATACATTTTTTGTGGGTGGAATAGGAATTTCACGTCGGAGTTTATAATACTCAACCGCCTTGATCAACGAATCCGATCCATTGACCAATACCTCATGCAAATATTGTGACGTCAGTAGAACCGGAATATCCTTTGGAAACTGATCAAGCTCCCGCTTTAGCCTTTCCAGCCACCAGACTGCTGCCTTTCTCCAAAAAGTTAGATTTGCCGAAGTTTCCTTTGAAAAATAATTCCGACATATGTTTTGGGTATAGACCGAATCCCAATCCAACCCGACTTCATTCAGGTTGGTCTTATGAAATTTCTTAAATGAGTTAAACTTAGAGTGCTCATGACCTATCATGAAAACATACTTCATATCATGAACATAATTATTACTCGGATCACAACCCAAATAAATTGCTCGAACTGTTTTCTTGTCTTTGCAATACGGTTTTGGAAACGGATAGTCGTAAATTCTGTCAGCGAATTTCGGAAATGTTCTTCGCAATTCTGCTACAATTTGACTGTCTATCACACCAATCTCCCTTCAAACGCCTTCTTCAATATACTCTGCCGCGTCGCTTCAGCTTTTTCTATGCTTTGAATGATCGTCTTTTCCATATAGTCTGCTTCGGAAAGACGGGTTTCTATTTCGGCTACAATCGACTTCTGCTCAGCTACTGTGGTCAACGGAAAAACAACCTCGTTCAATCTTTTGCCTGTTAAATGTTTGATCGTTGTCCCTGTGAAATATTTTTTTAAAACACCGTTGTGAGCAGTTAGATACAAAAAATATAAAAAGTAGTCAGGAATTGCTCCTGATCCGAATCGAACTCTGTGCAGTGCTTTCTGAATTTTTATCGAAGATGATTTGTCCTTCCAAATAGCTGCACGTCCAGGTTCCCCTCCTTCACATACAACTAAATCGTTGTATTCAACTGAATATCTAACATTTTCATCTTTCGTGAAGCGCATTTTTTCAAGATCAGTCAGATTGAATTCAAACCACCTGACACTGATATTCCGAAGATAGGGCTCAAATTCTCCTTTATTTTTTTGTTTGTCTAACATCTTCCCAAGACATGTTTCTGCTACATCCCCCAGCTTCACCCACTTCCATCCCTCCGGCAATTGGCCGGGTTTGATATTCTTGTGTGTGAGGCGGCCTTCGAAGGCGTATTTGAGGACGGCTTGGCGGTAAGTCTTGAGCTGGGCCTGGGCTTTTTTCAGCGACTCCACCGCCTTATCCAGATCGCTGAATAATTCCTCGATCTTCGCGACGATGCGTTTTTGTTCGGGTAGAGGTGGAAGGGGAACAATTACTCGATTCACAAACCCAGTACTGATCCCACCCTGAGCTGCACCTCTGAAATCTGAAAGGATTTGTCTCTTTCCTCTTTCACTCCACATATAAAGGAAGACAAATTTCGAATCAATTTCTTCAAAAACTTTACAACGAAAAACATGTTCATTGATGACGGCCTTTGAATGAGGAAAGTTTTCAGGAATATAACTGACTTTTCCGGTAGTCGCACCGTCCTTTACAACCAATATATCATTCTTCTTAATCCAACCCTTGCTCATTGATCGAGCGAACTCTTTTGGCACAAACTTGATATTCTTAAAATTGAAACCGCCATCCGAAGCCAAATGTTCCCCGCCAATGCTTGGTATTCCTGATTCAATTCCACCAACACCACCCTTTGGCCTCTTTCCACTTTCAAATTCCGCCAAAATGTCTTTCAGTGGAACTTCTTTCCAATTGTTTTTATTCACTAAGCTGCCAATGCCTCATTAAGTTCCAGAATCAGTTCATCTATATTATCGCCGAATAATTGCCACGCTTTAGCAAGCCCGCCGCGGTCCACTTCACGGTTCGACTTCGCTCACCGTGAAGTTAAGTACACTAGTCGATGAATCCAACGCTCACCGTGAAGTTAAGTACACTAGTCGATGAATCCAACGCTCACCGTGAAGTTAAGTACACTAGTCGATGAATCCAACGCTCACCGTGAAATTAAGTACACTAGTCGATGAATCCAACGCTCACCGTGAAGTTAAGTACACTAGTCGATGAATCCAACGCTCACCGTAAAGTTACAACTTTTTTGCATAATGTGTCTCATTCCTGCATTTCGCTAATTCATGCAACAATTCAAAATCACCTTTGATGAGCGCTTCCTTCTTTGCCCGTGACCAGCGCTTGATCTGGCGTTCTACCGAAATTGCTTCTATATACGTAGGAAATCCCTGCGACCACACCAATTTCACCGGCCTGCGTGTTGATGTGTATCCCCTGTATACCCCGTTCTGATGTTCCCACAAACGAAGCTCCACTTTCTTGTCGGTCTTACCGGTGTAGTAACTGTTGTCGGAGCATTGTAATATATATACTGTAGAGACATCCATTTTTTTATCTTCTCCCTTCGACTTCTTCCTCGACTTCGCTCGGAATGAAGTCGGGGTGAAGTTATTTTTTTATTCCAAAAAGCTTCATGGTGAGCGAAGTCGAACCATGAAGCTCTAGGCAGCTAATGCCTCATTAAGTTCCTGAATTAGATTATCAATATTATCCCCGAATAATTGCCACGCTTTGGCGAGGCCTCCGCGATCTACGAAGGGCGAGAGATCGAAGTCGTTCTTTTCGATATGCACCGACGCGGCGACGTAGTCTTTGATCATACGAAGCCATTCCATCTGCTCCGCATTGAATTTGATCGTGCCTTCCTGTTTTTTGAAGGCCCATTTCTGGAAATTGCGATTCACCGTTTCGTCGAAGGCCGTGAGCTTTTCGTCGATCCCGATGGCGTGCCTTACGAGCGAAACGAGCGCGATGAGTTCGCTTTTGGGCTGATCGCCTTTGCTTTTCTCGAGCTGTTCATACGCCTGCCAGAGCCGCGCGGGGGCCAGCTGGGGTTTCCTCATTTTGAGTACCTCGACTAATTCTTTGATCATGGCGAAAGTGAGTTCACGCCGCCGGTACGGCTGAGCGTAGAATATCTGCAAGGCTGTGATGGTGTCCCTATTCGTTTCGAGAAATGTTTTGAATTCCTGCACGAGTTCCGCCGCTTTGCCTTGGGCGTCTTTGTCCCATTCTGCGGCGAGCACGGTATCGAGATTGACATTGTCGATGATCTGGTTGTGCATTTTGCGGATATTTTCTACGCGTTCGCGGAAGTCCGGGTTTTGAAAAACGTGTGTGGCTTCGGTGACGAGTTCGGCTTTTGCTTTCTCTTCCATCTCCTTCATGCTGAGCGTAGTCGAAGCATGAAGGTCCTTCGCCTCCCCCTCGACTCCGATCGGGATGAGGCTCATGGCGAGGGCGCGCTCATGAATCACGTCGGGATCGTAAGACTGAAGAAGGGATTTGACGATGGAATTGAGTTTCTCTCCGCCGCTTGCGCCGGCGAGCTGATCCCGCTCCGCGGGCGTGATCTGTTTATCTAATCGCGTGAGCCGATTGGCCAGCGAGGTCACGGTATTCTCGTCGGTCGTACCCATGACGACGTGCATCATCAGGTCGCGCAGGGAAATTCCGGGATTGCGCTCCAGCGGGCGGCTGTCGGTCTTCATCGACTTGCATACGCCGACCGCATCGACGATGACGAAATGGGTCTTATTGGATCGGGCCGACGGCGTGACCTTTCGAAGATCGTCCTCGGACAGCGTGCGCGTGCCGCGCCCTTTCATCTGCTCGAAGTAACTGCGCGAGCGTACGTCACGCATGAAGAGCAGGCATTCGATAGGCTTGACGTCCGTTCCGGTGGCGATCATATCCACCGTCACCGCGATGCGCGGGTAAAAGGCCGTGCGGAATTGCTGAAGCACTTCCGAAGGTTTTTCGTCTTTGACAGAATAGGTCACCTTTTTGCAGAAGGCATTGCCTTCGGCGAATTCTTCTCTCACGATCTGAATAATATCGTCCGCATGGCTGTCGGACTTGGCGAAGATCAGCGTCTTGGGCGCTTCCTCGCGCCCGGGAAATATCTCCGTTCTGAGTTTTTCTTTGAAGGTGCGAATGATCGTACGGATCTGGTCTTTATTGACCACATCGCGATCGAGCTGGGTCGGTTCGTAGATCACCTCTTCGTCCATTTCCTCCCAGGTCTGCCTGCGCGTTTTGCGGTCGCGCGTTTCGATCCATTGTTTCGCGATCACACCGCCTTTGCGCGTCACTTCCGTATCGATGGTGTAGACATCGTATCCGACATTCACATTATCCGCGACGGCCTGCTCGTGCGTGTATTCGCTGACCACGTTCTTATTGAAGAACGCATACGTGCGCACGTCCGGCGTGGCGGTGAGGCCTACATAGAACGCGTCGAAATAATCCAGAACCTGTTTCCATAAATTATAGATCGAGCGGTGGCATTCGTCCACGACGATCACGTCGAAAGTTTCTATCGGCACGTCGGTATTGTACGCCACGTCTTTGGGGCGTTCGGCCTGTTTGATCTCATTGAGCGAAGTCTCTTCCACCGATTCGTCCATCTCTTCCCCGCGCAGAATGGAATACATACGCTGGATCGTGCTGATGCAGACGTGGCTGGCGGAATCGATGTACGACGAGCGCAGGCGCTGGACGTTGTAGAGTTCGGTGAATTTTCTCTGATCGTCATTGGGTTTGAAAGCCTGGAATTCTTGTTCCGCCTGCTCGCCGAGATTGCGCGTATCCACGAGGAACAATATCCTCCGCGCCCCGGCAAATTTGAGCAGCCGGTAAACCGACGTGATGGCGGTGAAGGTTTTACCGGAACCCGTCGCCATTTGCACCAGCGCTTTCGGGCGATTGTCCGCAAATGAGAGTTCCAGATTCTGAATGGCGCGTAACTGGCAATCGCGCAGTCCGTCGGGATTGAGCGGCGAAATATGCCGGAGTCTTTTTCTAAATGTGTCGGATTGTTTGAGTAATTCTCTGAGCGTTTCCGGTTTGTGAAAAGCGAAAACTTCGCGCGCGCGGGGTTTGGGATCGCGCAGGTCGGTGAAATGCGTGATCGCGCCGGTGCTTTCGTAGAGGAACGGCAGCACTTTGCCTTCTTTTTTCCATTTGAGTTGGCCAGTGGCGTAGCGGTAGGACTGTTCCTCCACGGCGCTTAGCAGTTCCCCTTTTTCTTCGGATTTCGCTTCGATCACGCCGACGGGTTCACGATCCACAAACAAAATATAATCCGCCGGGCCGCTGTCCGTCGGATATTCACGAATGGCGATACCGGTTCCTGCCGACAAGTCAAGGCGCTTCCTATCTTGCACAACCCAGCAGGATCGTACCAACATGCGATCTATGATGTCACGTGCGCGTTGCTCAGGCGTCATACATTTATTGATTCGTGAAAGGTACAATGAAGAGATTTCAGTGCATGAAAAACTAACGCATGCTTACATGGGATGCAAGAGGAAGATACTATTTCTTAACCTCATAATACCAACACCGCATTGTACAAATACACCTTGTATTAATTGACGCATTTACCGGGTTGGCTCACAAATGAAAGAAAACCTTTCCGTCTGAGCGAAGACGAAAACTGATTGTACTAAATCTGGTCATGGTTCGACTCCGCTCACCATGACGAATGTGAGACATCTCAATAAAGATATTAATTTATCTACCCCGGAATTTATAAACTCTTATCATAATCGGAAGTTTGAGCAAACCGTTAAAATTACTGATTGACATCCAATAGAATACCCAACTTACAACTGACGAAATTTACCTATCGACACATTTTCCTAAATCTTCATTACATCATATGAAAGGAGGTGTAGAGGGTGCCCGATGATTACGAATATACCCAGGATGATCTGGACAATCACGCTAACCAACTCAATCCGGAATGCGATGAGTATTGGTAGAGCCGAGGTTAAGATAAACGCTCGGATGATTGGGAGGAGCGACTTGAAAATGAACAGAATGACGATTAAAAAAAACCGACTAAACGCCGGTTTTTTTTAAACACTATCTTCAAGATAAATATATATTTTTAGCGCTCTTAAATGCCATACTTTTGTTTTTTGTGCAGTACTATGATCATTATCATAAGAAAGATACCTTCAAAATATTTGCTTATGAATCAACCGGTAATTCGTAGTCCAAAAGTTATCAACCAGAATTTTTTTTGGCTTTTAAACTGTCCATTGGGATTAGCTCCCCTATATCCCCTAAAGTATATTTCACTGAGTGACTTTGGAATTTGAGATGTATTTTGATGTGAGGTAAATCTATACCCGACGATAAGGCTATGCGAAAAACGTTGCTCTGACTCTAAGTTATGATAATTGTAGATATTCACCCTTGTTGACGAGATGGCTAGGAAGTTTAAAAATTGCAGATTTTTTTTATAAAAATCAGCTAGAAAATATGTCTCAGGCTTGGCATCACTTACATATACCGTGGTGTCTTGCCCAAGAACCTTTTCATGATAATAACCAAGCTTTCTCCCGCCTAATCGTCGAGTTTGGCCAACTCCAAGTTGCACATGTCCATCGTCGCCTGCATCGTCGCCTGCATTGAAATAAAGAAATAAGAGTGCATCGTAAACTTCATAACTGACGTTTACGCGTCTAAATTGTTTTGAGCTGGAAGAATCTGTTAAGACGAATATAGTATATTCGTCTCCAAGATGACTGCTATTGTGTAGCCAAGGAACCAATCTAATACCTATACCAGGAAACCTTAACCATTGCCCATACGATCCGCGGTCCTTGTTCTCCCAAAGAATTTTGATCATCGTTCCAAACCGATAATCTGTATTTAAAACAGGGCTGGATTTACCTTCTATATCCCATAAAAGATGAAAACTGACTGGAATAAAAAACCCACACTTGAATGATGAGCTTGAGTACCCCATAATGGGTAATTCGCGCCCTAAAGAAATATCCATACCCAAAAAAGCTGTCTTTTTTTGAAATAAATGATGTTTAACCGCACTCGAATAAGGATAATGTTTGAAAACGCCTAAATCAATTTTTGTATCCGCAGATCGAAGCTCAGAGATGAACGGAGGGAAAAACGCTTGATTCGTAAACTGCCAGAAACCTACCTCTTGTGCTGGTAAATTTCTAAAGTCAAACAAGATTAATACCACTATTAATAATCTAGTTCCGAATGACATTAAACGAGCAATACAGCCTTTGCATTGGTAGTGTTCACCGAGAAGTAAGTGTACATTATTCACTAACATGTGCCACCTAAGTGATTTATAAAAATATTTTGGCGAACTCTAAGTAGAAATAGGTCAATTGATCCTACGCATTTTTATAGTTTTAAAAACTTATTGTACGACTTTAACTAATTGTACGCTCACCGTTAACGGGTATTTTGCAAATGCTTGTGTTGGCCCCATAAATGGCTTAGATGCCGATACACGAATTAGCGAAACAAGATCGAGTCCGATCACCCACTTTCCAAAATAGAAACCTTTATTCTGTTCACTACGCCCCAGATTCTGATGAAATTTACGATCACCATCAACATAACTCACTCGCGTTATGCTAAAAAACTTGAATTTCTCCGACACTGTGACAGCGGAAAGATGCAGTTCACCTCCAATGTCATTGTTATACGTAAAATGCTCAGCCGATGAATTTAGTGCAGGAAAATCCCATGCAAATTTCGGGAGAAAGAACACATCTAACCGCCGTGATTCTGATTTTCCATAAGTAATCAAGGGCAAAGCAAGATACATGATCGCATTGCCTCCCGTACTGAAAAACCGTTGAGCTGAAGCTTTCGTCGTATCGTTACCGGCATCAATCTGGGCGCCAAAACCAACTTTAGCATATCCTAGCTTCGGCATATATAAATAATCACTGATAAATTCGGCGTACAGGGAACTGCGATCATCTGTGAATGCAAATTGTATATTCTCACCGGTTGATAACGACAAGGAACCAAAATAATTTTTCGCTATCGTTGTGTCGCCCTGCGCCGGAAATATGTGTTTTTTATTTTGTGGCGGAGAGCCTGGTTCCGTTTTTTTGGTGGGGACTAAGGACATTACACTTTGCGACCAAAGCAGTGAGCTGAAAGAGAAAATCAACAAAAGTGCTTTAGTTAACATAAAATTACCCTTTCACCGAATTATAGAATGCTAAATGGTTAAACGTGATTTAAAATATACTAGAATAACCAGTCTGTTGTTGTTTACTGATGATATAAATTGCGTACAGATCAATGACATGATTTTAAAGATCATCTTTCAAAGATTGTTCGATAGACTTGCAAAAACAAATTGTTGTGTGTAAAAAGAGAACGAAACAATATCCGAATTACAAAAATTCAATAGTTATGATTTGAAATCATACGATTTTGCTATTGTAATTGTCTACAAATAATAAGGTAAGCTTTACCAACCGCGCCCGTTGATACAATCAATGTAAAATGTGATCAAAATTCATACTTGGAGTCCTTACAAATACATTTATAGAACGCGAGTCCTTACTATTGTGTTCTAAAAATTCGTGAACCTTTTCGGTTGTTATTGTTAAATAAGATAGCGCTTCCCGAAAGCAAACGTCAAGGGAGAGAAACGCAGGAAGAAATCGCCGATGACGATGGTATTCCAGATAATCGGACTGGAATATCGATATGCGACATTGACACTGGTGGGTATTATCTATATATTCTTTTTTTTCTCAAATTGTGTTATCCCAAATAATAACCTTTTTCAGGAGGTTGCCGGTATGAAGACCCCACACGACATCACGCTTGATGAAGCCAAACAATTTATCGCCAATCAACGCTCCCGCACGCAAGGAAACGTCGCTGTCGGTTCCCACTTCGGTCAAATGATCGGCGGAATGTTTTCCAAAGAAGCGCTTCAGAATCTTTTGAATCAATCCGGATGTACGGGAATGCGATTTTATTTTGGTGCTAATAACAGCGGCCAGCCCGTGCTGGTTTTGGTCGGTGTGGATGGCTCAGGGAATGATATGACCGGCGGTGTGATGCTTGAACGTTGCCAACCACTGATGGCTAATCAGGCTAAAGGAGACTTAGGTCAATAATGCCGATCAGCAATATTTGGGTTACATTGGCCGATCTGATTCCAGTCTTGGGCGGCCTTTGGGCGATCAAACATCTTGGCAAAGGAATGCGGATTTTCTTTTTTTATTGCTTGATGGCTTTGCCTTTTGATTTGCTCAATCTCACCTTGCGTATCTATGAAATCAACAACTTCTGGGTATTACATGTTTTTACTTTATGCGAATACGCGCTTATAGCAGCAACACTCTCGGTTTGGGCCACCTCCGGTTTACAAAAATTAATACGTTTTTCAATTACCGGTTTTATCGTCGTATGGATTATCAGTAAGTTTTTTATCGAATCGTTTAGTACGTATGATAATTTTATGTCCACCACCGAGAGTGTTTTACTTATTATTTTGACGACCACCATATTGACGCGCTTGAGCACCCTCACAGAAAATTTCGACGAAGATCCGAGGTTTTGGGTATTGATCGCGTTATTATTCTATTTCGCGGGTAATTTTACGGTATTCGCACTCCGCAACTACCTGTATTTCTGGTATATTCACAATATCATACTGACCATCACCAATATTCTCATATTTAAAGCCTTTTTATGCAGTCGCAATCCCCTGAACTCTGGCTTATACTGATATTCGGCATCGTCGCCTCTCTATCATTAGTAATCGGTATCATAGCCATTATCATGATTTCTCAAAAGCGAATGATCGGTGCACAAGAAGAAAGACTGGCGGAGATCGAAAAACGTGAAAAAGAAAATCTTCGCTTGGTGGATGAACTAACGCGACTAAAAGCCACATTGGAAGAACGGGTAAAAAGTCGAACTGAAGAACTGGAGAATTCACTAGAAAAACTGAAACAGGCTCAGGCCCAACTGGTATTATCTGAAAAAATGGCTTCATTGGGTAGCCTGGTAGCAGGCACCGCGCACGAATTCAACAACCCGCTTTCTATTATTTCCGGAAATCTTCGTTTTCTAGAAGAATATTTTGATTTTTACAAACGTGTACTTACCGCGTCGTCAGCCCAGTCCGTTCTTCAAAAAAACGATGCGACGTTGCATGATGTAATTGCAGATTCTGAAAAAACATTGACCTCATGTACGCATGCTGTACAGCGTTTGGTCAAACTCGTCAATAGTTTGCGCCAATTTGCACATATTGACGATGCCTCCATCACGGAAGTAAATATCCACGACGAACTGGATAATATTCTGCAGTTATCCGTGGTGTCTCGTTTTCCGGTGGTCCGAATTGAACGAAAGTATTCCGGCCACGCGCAAATCGTATGTTACGCCGGCGATATGGTACAGGTATTGATGAATCTTCTCATCAACGCTTGCGAGTCTATCGAACGGCGAATTCAACAGAATGCATTACCGCCCGGAGTACTGAGTATCGTGACTGAAAAAGCAGCGGAAGGCACACTTCGCATATCCGTAATAGATAATGGCAGTGGAATCGACCCCTCGATACAAAACAGAATTTTTGATCCGTTTTTTTCCACAAAACCTATCGGCCAAGGTGTTGGGCTAAGTCTGGCTACGTCTTATCGTATCGTACAGAAGCACAATGGTCGTATGTATTTCCACACAACCCCCTCCCTGACTACATTTACTTTGGAATTACCAGTTTACCAAAAATCATTTTAGCAAAACTAAGGAATTTCCGGGCCGGATACAGGAGATTTTCCGGTCGACGTTATCACCACATTATCGCGTGGATGATGTAAATTTTGAATGGATTCTGAATCATTGCGTCCACGCAATTCAGAAGGAGGTTTACCTAAACGTTTACGCACGGCATCTCTGAATGTGCGCACATGAGCATATCCCGAGGCGTGGCAGATCGTATACAGATCAAGGTCCCTAAGCAACATCTGAGTCGCCTTTTCTAAACGGTAATTTTCGATGATCGTAAAGGGACTGAGGTGATATAGCCGATGCACTTCATCTCGAAGGTAAGAACCGGAAATGCCAAGCATTTCAGCCAGTGAAGCTACCGAAAAACTAGGATTGCTGAAATGTAGATCAATGATCCTGTCAATTTGCTCTTTGCTCAGCATACGATCTTCCTCCTCGGCACGATTTTAGAAATATATTATTTCCGCAATCTGTCGTATTCTTCTGCGTGGCATGATTAATCACCCGTGACGTCTTTATGTTAATAATTCTGCTCAACATGAAGATGTAGCGAGGATTGGTTGCGAGATGGAGCACATCACCGCTTAAATACCGATACTTTGAGCCCTTGATTTACGAATTGTATTTTGGAACCCCGATTCATCCTATTCAAAATTTTAAGAGATTTCAGATCCATATTGATTTATGTATGCCGTAATGTTTTGGTAGTTATTCATGATCGTATTCATAAGCGCGTTTGTTTGATTAATTATTGAATTCTGTAAATTGGAATCCGGATTGATATCAGGTTTAACTAAATACTCCAATAGACTACCGAGAATATCCATAGTACCGTTAATTTGGATACTTGCTTCCAGTTGTTGTACCTCCGAAAGAAAATTTTTCCTCAGATAACTCGTGATCCATCTTGAAAGGCGATCGTAATCCGATTTTCGATCTCCGATAGAACCTTTATCGGCATAGTTCGTAATATTCCCTGATACAAACTGACCATTGAGTATCAACATCGCAGAGGGATTCACATACGCCGTAAGAAAAGTTACTTTGGCAAGATCAACAGCCCAACAATTGGTTGCTCTATAATTTGCCATGGCGTATCGGATCAATTCGGCCGTATAAATAGCGGCAAAATCACTGAAATAGCCATGATACTGTACAGAGCTTGTATTGGAAGACACCAAGAAT
Organism: bacterium; assembly: GCA_013360215.1. Lineage (NCBI taxonomy): Bacteria > bacterium. Next base: position 143,263 of record JABWCP010000003.1, read on the forward strand.
TGAATGACATTACTCAGATAAGGCTGCAGCATGGACTGAGTCTGAAGTAGATTTAATTCTCTTAAGTAATACATATCGGACGGGTCGAGCGTCCCCAACTCACCGCCATGCAAAGAATAGCTTCTTCCTGATTTCACATCAGGTGGTATATAGGCAACGTGGTAATTTCTCATGGTGCTGTTTAGTTCGACTTCGACATACGAAGGGCAAGCAAAAAGCAACGGATCGGTGAGTAAGGCTGCCGCCCAACCGATACCGTTTGGGTTTTTAAGTTGAGTGGACAATATGGCCTCTTCTACTTTTTTTCTCATTTCTTGCGATGTAGCCCTTATGCCGGCGATACGTGTAAGTGTCTCGGAAACCCCCTGTTGGCCTTGGACAAAAAGATTATAGATTTCACCGGCATCAGCAACAAGCTGAGTGTTTAATACACTCAAAACCGTTTTTACGCTTGGCACAGTGGCCTTTGTTTCCGCATCTCGGCCGACAAAAAAGTAAATCCCCTGCGAGGCATTCATTACTCTTATAAAAGGTGTATTTGGATAATTGGACAGTTTTAGTTTCAAAACCGGGTTATAAGGAACATCTGACATAGCTGCCTCACTGTGCATGATTGCACATTTTTTTTAACATTTAGATTGTTTTCTGCTTTTAGAAATCGACCGTAAATAGAACCGAAAGCCTATAATGCATACACGGTGTTATTGATTTTTCTTTATGCGTTGAACCATGTAGGTATTACCTATTTTCTTACCGGTTAGGCTGCCTTTACTCATAAAATAAACCGGCATGCACGAGGGATCTATAGGAAGCGGAACATTATCACATGAACCATTGGAAGGTTGTATTAACTCATAGAGTAGTAAGAATGCCTCTTGTAAGGTTTGGTTTTCAGCAAAGATCGGAGTGTATGCTAAAAATTTATTTGTTTCATTAGAGTACAACATTTGGGCTTGAGATGAAGCCAAAAAGGCGACAATATTACAATTACAAACATCTCCTGAGCCACAATATTGTGCATACGCATTATTAATGGCTTGGTAAAAATCGAGTTTTGATGCAACGGGCTTAGTAACGCGTGGATATGGTGGATAACCACCGGGAAGTGATTTTGAATTTAACAGCAACCTTTGGAGTGCGCCGCCAAAACAAGGGTCATGTTGAGCATAAATCGTAAGAGGAACTTTTTCTAAGCTCATCATTCCGGCGCACATGGCACATTCTTCCAGATTAGTATAAATGGTACAGTTTTCCAGATAATAATTACCCGTACAAAAAGAATATTGTTGCATTACGCGTACTTCGCCATGCTGGGTTCCATTGTTGAAACACCCCACGCAGTTAAGCGCGTAAGCTATACTCGTGTCATTCCAATCTATCATGACTGATCCGATGTTATAACCACGCATAAATTGACCATTTGATGGATCGGAATTCGTTTGCCAGTCTCTATAAATACACGCGATACCGGCTCTGGAAGCCATCATATCCGCTTCTTCCCTTGCATTTTGAGGTACATATTTATCAATATAAGATACCTTTTTAGTGTCTTTGTTTTGCCCCCATACCATGGAATTCGATCCGCCCGTGAGTACAGTGACGAAAATCAGAATCATCGCTTTTTTTAGTTTTAGATTATTCATTGTGCTCAAAAGTTTCTCCTACTCATCTGGCTTTTCGGTTAACGCCCCGTTTTATGTGTGGTTTCTGGACTCCACGTTGTTTTATAACAAACCAATTTTCGTCGAGGTTTTTATATTCGAATACCTTTTTCGATTTTAGATGCTAATTAAAACAGCATATAACGCAGCAACGCCACAAAATCGAAAAATCGCAGAAACGTAGAAAAATTGAATTTTATAATGAGATATGATTGTTTTAAAATTAAAGTCCGTCAGGCCATTTGTCAACTTCGGGAATCGAAGGCGTTTTTCGCAGGTGTTTTTCGCATCTGAATGTTCGTTTTGTCAATACGATTTTGTCGTCTGACAGGCCCGAAAGCAATAGCCTCAAAAGAATGATTAAATCGAACAATTATCATCAAAGGAATTCCGGTGTTTCGAATCAGCCAAAGATCACGCAAAGAAAGGTGCAAAAGCCCGGACGGGTGCGAGTGGTAAATTCCTAAAAACTTGAACCCTTTCATTTTGAAATGAGAACTGGCCTCCATCAATGAATTAACGGATAGAGCAAAACCGTTTGATCGGTTCGATTGATTTTGGATTGGATATACGGACGCAACATATATCGTTCTGTTTTTTTTAATCCCCCCCAATGCTCCGCAAATCTCTCCGGTGGGGTTTTTCTGTAATTGTTTACGAAGCATTTGTGCCGGTAGTTTGTCAATCTCTATTTTTTGATACCCTATCATCGCGTCGAACTCCCCAAGCAATAATGACAATTATCCAGACCGTGAGCTTGAGCTTCATTGACGCTGTAAAAAATCCGTTTATGTTCGTTCGTAATAAGGTGAAGATACGGGCAATTTGCGATGTGCAGTTCCATCGTTCCCCTGTTCGTATTGCCGATCAGGTAACCGTAAACCCCGAGCGCTTGTTCCGCTTTGAGAGCAGAAAGCGATGGAGTCGCCGGACGGGTCGCGACAGTTTGCCAATGTTGACTGATACGCGTCTCGTATTTCGATGATTTATTGGAAGAGCCACCGGGGGATAATACGCCTCCGGGAAATCCCGTAATACCTTCGATGATCATACCCCCTCCTATCACGCCAAGGGTCCAACCTGCAACCGGATTTACAGGCGCTATCAGAACCCCTGCGGTAACCAAAAAAGCCCCGACTACCGTTTCAACAGGATTATCATCGGCGCCGATCACGAGCAAACCAGCATCAGTAAGATATCGTGGCGCGTCCGGAAAAGAAATGGAAGAAGCTTGCTTTTGAATCGAAACCAATTGTTTTATAAATTTTTCAGTACTAGTGGACTGAACGAGTTTTTTTCTAGGCAAACAATAGACTTCGTAAATGTATGACATCTCCTCTAACGAAATGCCCAAGGCCTTGATTGCGTAAGCCTCCTCTTTGCTAAAAAAGGAAGGGTTCGAAAAAACAGAAGCTTCGGAGGAATGTTTTCTTATTTCTTTCCAACGCCCATGAGCGTTTTTATTGGTAATCAGTCCCTCACTGGCTTTTCGGATCATATTTTGAAAGTGCACCTCTGCCGCATCGCCCGATCTTGCGATTTTTTTCTGTATCTCATCTTTAACGGGCTTCCCGGATAAAGAACCACGAACAACCGCCCCGACTCGCCTGTGGTATTTGAGTACAAATCGCGCGTATTGGGCCGCCTCAATCGCAGCACTATCACGGGCAATATCCGTGATAGCTTTGGGGCAACCATCTCGAACCTTTTGCTTACGTCCAAACAGTTTCGTATTCTTTCTAAACCCCGGAGTCATTTTAAGGAAATCCTCGAATTGGTCTCGGGATGTAAATTTGATTTGCTTAGAAATACTTTTCATGGGATTTCTTGCCTTAAAGTGAAAAATCTGCAACGCATTTTTTTTTACTATTAAACTATTGCTGAATCACATCCCTTCATCGATTAACATTTTCATCACACGTGGCTATTGATTGTATTCATTGCACTCTCCGCTTAATTTATTTCTGATTGTTGCAAGCATATTATTTACGTTCGGCAATGGATGAACCGTTGGCGTCAGCCGCAGTGCTTGTAAAATGACCTTTCAGCATTTTTTCGTTTTCATTAATTATCCAAGTTATAGTACCAGTACTAGCTCTTTGTTTACCATGTTCAGAAAATGTGATCCACACTTTACTCTTTTCAATTGTTCCTTCAAGCGTTATAGGGGTCCGCGCTTCAAAAGGATATTCGACATCGTTTTCCCAACATTTTTCACCGGTTGCTTTGATTTGGGCACCGTCTTGATGAATAAAAATACGGTATCCAAGTTTTAATTTCAGAAAAGGCGCGTATGACGTATGCTCGATCGTATTGGTAACGCGCCATTCTCCGTTTAAGTCAATATTCGGATGACTTTGCAAGTATTCTATAATCCCCAAAACGGTTGAAATGAATCCCACAACAGCCACAACGGTAGCAATTAACTTTTTAGCAACCGAATTCAACATGAGCATGGTATGACCCTTTCAACTCATAAAGCTATAACAACAGTGTTGTGTTTGAAGTCAATGTGGAACGCAACAAAACGTCAATGAGATAAATTTACTTATTCAGGCGGCCTTAGTAGTTCTCGCAATTAAAGTCGCTCGTCCTAAGTTTAAGTGTCGATCCTCTGATGGGAGTGAATACTGCACGTTACAAGTTAATCTACCTTAAATCAGCTTGTCAACTTCGGGAATCGAAGGCGTTTTTCGCAGGTGTTTTTCGTAATTTATTAGATCGCTTCATTCCGATGTTAAATGTTTTTTGAAGATTCGTTTTTAACTGTGATAAGTATGATTGTAAAACCATCAATCTTCCTTCTTGATGCAATCTTGAGCGAATATCAGCCGGTGCTTCTCCTAATCGTTTTTTAAATGCGTCTCTAAGCGTATGAGGGTTGGCATAACCGCTCTGACGGCATATCTCATACATATTTAAGGATTCATCATGAAGCAATGATAAGGCCCTCTCCAGTCGTTTGTTTTCGATCATATCGTACGGGCACATGCTGTATTGCCGCCATGCCAGATCACGCAGATAAGTTGTTGATATGCCCAGATGATCGGCCAATTGCTGAACCGAAAACTCAGGTTTTGTAAATTCTTTGTTTATAGTATCGTGAATGCCCGTTATTTTCTTTTTCATTTTTATGTCCCTCTTAATACGAAAAATTAACTCCTGAATTTTTTGATATAATCGTCAAAATTCCAATTCTTGAGTTTGCTTACCACCGCATCAACACCGTTCTTAAACAATTTTTTTTTATCTTCATCGGAGACATCGAAATCCGTCGTGCCTATTTTTAGCCCGTTGCCGACTTCGTTGCTAATGCGAATGATCCGTTCCTGAGCATGAGGATTCTCTTTGATATACGATTTATCACCGTATTCTGAAGCGGTTCCGAATACAGCGATACTAAACTTGAAGAGGTTACTAAACGAATTCGGCTTTCTGGGCGTACCCAATTTTTCATCGATCAATAGCCCGAAAGTCGGGCACTGGGGTTTTTTATAATCACCCGAATTAGAATTACGGCCCGAATCAAATATTGCCAACGGAAAATTGGATACGACGCCTCCATCCACGAAGACAATATCCTCATTGTCTTTGAGATTGCTCTGTCCCGTAAACTGAGACAGTAGGAACGGTTCGAAAAAAAAAGGGATAGACATGGATGCACGAACGAGATCACCGACCAGAATTCGATCGTCATTAATTACATAAGCCGGCAAATCCTTTGGAAAAATACTTTTATCTTCATAGGAAACGTCGGATACGACTAACTGAAAATCGGTAACAAGGGGAGAATTGTTGATGAGAATTTTTTGATTTTGAAATTGGGTATGCTTCAGCTCGGCTACGGTAAATGGTTTGTCGTTGTTCAATTGCATGAGGGCATCATTAATGAACTTCCTGAATTCATCGCCGGGGTTTATACCATAACGGTTCCATATATCTAAGGCATTTCTAAGTCCGCTAATAATCCGTTTTAGTAATCCGGAATTTTTATTTCCAAAATCTTTTACAAGAGTCTGCGCGTCGTTACCCCCATCTACAAAATCGAAAAAATTTTTATTGGCTAGAATATTGAGTTGATGAAATGATTTTTCCGATCGCGGATCGTTTCCGACAGCAAGAAAGGACGCGTTGATGGCTCCGGCGGACGTTCCGGCAACTTTTCTGAATCTTAACCCGAGTTGCTCTAAAGCAAAAATCGCACCGACGGTGGCAATTCCTTTGACGCCGCCGCCCTCCATGACCAAATCAATAAATCCTATATCCCTATTATTGGTATCTTTGGTAATGAGTTTGGTGATATTCCTGAGTTCAAAATTTTGTTTTAAATTAGATATGACAGAGATGATTTCTTCAGAAACAAATTCTTCAGGCCTTAAATTTCCCACAATGCTTACCCCCCTTAAGTTTAATCATTGAATGAGAGAGAAGGAACTACTTATCAAAAACTCATTTCTCCTTCTCCAGTTTCCACCACGCCGACTTGCATACCGAGCGTATGGGAGGAAAAACCTGGCCATATTTAAGTACGGCATACATCTCATCATCAGCGGGTTTTGAGTCGGTAGCATGATCGGCATAGGATTCAAAAATATAAACCCCGGCGCGCGTACAAACCATGCCAGTGATAAACCGCGTGCGCTGCGTTTCACATGCCGCTTTGTTTGTCGGCTCCGATGCGGGAGAAGGAAATTGTTTCATTTTACCCTAACGCTATGATTGAAAGTTTTGTACACTTTTTGGAATCATGCTATGATGTCTCATAGACCCCAGCACGGAGGCCCGGTACGGCAATAAGAAGTGGGAGGGGTTTTCTTTCATTGAGTACCGGCCTCGGCTGATTTTGACATTAACCATGTCCTAAACTAAGAGACCCAATTATCATATTTGTTTCAATTTAATACCCGGAGCACCATTGGAAATGCATCGGGTTTCTATATTTTTTTTTCCAACTGCCACCCCATTCAAATCCATGCGATTGAAATACACGAACGATGTCGGAATTCATATCGCCTCTTGTCCCCGGCGCATTTGTATGCGGATTGAGATCAATAGCTATACCCCAGCAGTGCGTGGAAAGATGCGTTTGATTGTTTTTATTACGGTACACATAACAGCCACCATACGACTGAATATGCCGATGCAAATTTTTTTCGTATATGACCTGGAATACCTTAGTAAAAGTTGAAATTAGTTTTTTGTGACAGTATATTTTGCCCACTTTTATATCCGAATAACTTGAGAACGGAATGGTAAATGGAATATCCGCAAATCCCATCTGTCCCTCTTCCCAGCTACGTTTGATCGAACCGTCTTGATTGACATAATTAAAAATATCACCGAACGTCAGCATGATCTCATCCAATTCATAAGGCGGGTTTATCGGCGGCGGCACTGACGGGTAGATATCATCCAGACGAAGCGGAATCCTAAACAGCGTTTTTTCTTGTTTATCCGTTATCATTGAGTTCATTGCCTTGGTTCCGTATGATCATATTGTAATAAGACAGCTTTTTTTAAAAAAAAACATAAACTGATTTTCAAATCTGCGATTTGTTCTCAAAACCATTAAAATCAAATCTTTAAAAGACATTCTATTCTAAAGACTCACGTTTTTTAATCATCGGAACGCCATTCATGTTGTTTTCAGGCACAAGATTTAAAGATTTATCGGACTCCGAATTGATCGAAGCCTATCGAAAATCTATGAACGATCGGTATCTTAACGAACTATTTAGTCGTTATGCGTATCTCGTTTTATTTGTTTGTAATAAATATTTCAGTAATGCCGAGGACTCCAGAGACGCTACGATGGAAGTTTTGGAGAAACTGGCGCAGGGGATCGTCAAGTCTGATGTGAAGAATTTTAAGTCGTGGTTGTATGTGGTTACAAAAAATTTCTGCCTCAATAAACTTCAAAAATCTAAAGGCTTAGACTTTCAGTTTGTCCCCATTGATGGTGATGAAACAAATTATTTTATGTATTTTTCTGAGATAGACAGTCTTATTGATGAAGACGATGATCATAGTTTGAAAATGAAGCAGGCTTTAAAAGAAGCCATAGAGGCCTTGGATCCTCATCAGAGGGAATGTTTGGTGCTCTTCTACTATGAGAAAAAAAGCTATAATGAAATCATGGAAATTAAAAATTGGGATAAAGACCAGGTCCGTAGTTATTTGCAGAACGGACGAAGAAACATTAAGATCTATCTAAAGAAAAGCGGGCTGTATGTCGAAAATATCGAAAACTGAATCAGAATCCGGGGGCTTAAAATTGACACGTAGTCACCAGAATTGCCTGACGGAAGAAATGATCGTCAACTATCTGTTTCGCTCCATATCGGACGAAGAACGGCATCGCATCGAAGAACATATTACCGACTGCGATCTGTGCTATGACGCCGTAAGCGGTGCGCGCCGATTGGGCTCCGAAATGGAATTGACGAAGCAGACCATGATACTGCGATCGGATATAGAAGCACGTTATGGCCGGACCCATAGATCCAATAAACCCGCTAAGTTCAAATATTATGCCGCGGCGGCTTTACTATTGATTTCATCCAGCAGCATCGGTTATTGGCTCACACGCCATTCCCACGAAACGATTGCCGACGCGTTTATCACACCATACTCCAATACCATACCTTTGACCCGTGGCGCCGACGCGCAAAGTTTACTGGAAGAGGCCATGGCCGCTTATGAAGCAGAAACGTACGACGCCAGCGCTCAGAAACTTGAGGATTTCCTCAAAACCAATCCGGATCACAGCGTGGCCCACTTTTATTGCGGCATAAGCCTGCTCTTGGAAGGTCAATTTGAAGAATCCGACTTGCACTTTCAAAAATCGGAGAAATCGGAAGACCGGCGCATCGCAGAAGCAGCGCGTTGGTACCGGGCTTTGGCCTATGTGAAAATGGAAAAAACAGATGAGGCAATGAACCTGCTAAAAGAAGTCGCCCAACGTAACGGATTTTACGCTCCGTCGGCGGCTTCCCTCATGGAACGCCTCCAAAAAGAATGAGAATTTTAAGAGTATATATTCTCGCATCCGCCGTTTTATTGGGAACCCTCTTTGCTCAGGAGGAAGCTGAAGAAAACCTCCGGGATACACTGAGGTTACGCGATCTGCCATGGGCGGAAAAAGAATTACAAAGCATTGCTTCCGTCGTAAAAAGTGAACTCTACCTGCGCGGCGATGCGACCGAGGCCGCTTTCAAAAAAAATGCCGGACGCTTTGGCATTATCCATCTCGCCCAACACGTAATCCTTGATGATAAAGAACCTCTCTATTCCAAATTTATCTTTTCTGATTCCCCCGGATCGGGGGAAGACGGGTATCTCCACCTTTACGAATTATACAATCTTCGGCTACGCGCCAATATGGTCGTACTGAGTGCATGCCAAACAGGCATCGGAAAAAATATCAAAGGCGAAGGTATGATGAGCCTCGCGCGAGGTTTTACCTACAGCGGCTGCCCCAGTGTCGTGATGAGCTTATGGTCTATTGATGATAAAGCGACTTCCGTAATCATCACTGATTTTTATCGTAAGCTCGCGCAAGGCAAACCCAAAGATGTCGCCCTGCGCGATGCTAAACTAAATATGATCCAAAGCGGTGACCCCGTTTTATCCAATCCTTATTATTGGTCCGGGCTGGTCGTCATAGGAAGTACGGAATCACTAGAAATTCCTCCTCCCGAAAATTTTATATCGTACCGGATTTACGCCACCGCGGTGATCGTTTCGATCCTTGTGCTTTTGATTCTCATCGGTATAAAAAGAATGAAATCCGTTTCGCATTAATTTCCGCCACCGCCGCCGGGAAGCGGATCGATCGGCGTATCTTGCGGTAAAATTTCATCGGTATCACCATCGTATGTTTTTTTGTCGCCGGTCGTTGATTCCGAATTCTTTCCTGTACTGCTGCTGACCACTCCTTCAGGCCCACCGCAAGCCGATACAGCCAACGTTAATAAAATAACGTACAGCACGATTGCCAATTTAGTTTTTTTCATGACTCTCTCCTTAGGGGTTATTAGTTATGTACCAAATATAACCAATAAGACAATCATTCCTGAGAAAGTGCATAAACTTTTACGGGCGGGGCAATCTCGGGCAAGCAAAAAAAACGTGTCACTTGAACGTGGTGGACGTGAAGCCGGCTAAATCATTGAGTCCATCTCTTGAGACCGAAGACGGCTGGAATAATAATGAAGCGGAATACGCATAACTAATGTGGTATTTTTTGATGAGATAGTTGAGTGTAGCATAGTCTTCTTGATTATCGGGTAACCGAGGCAGTAACGCTTCAAACGGAATACCCGAGAGAATACCGTCCGGCACGACAATCAGTTTTACGGCGCTTGTTTTTTCGAATGGTTTAAATACAACATTATACAAATAATGCGCTGAAGTCGAATACAATGCCATGTTCATCGTTTGAATCCCCGTAGTCAACGCATGCACGACTCCAATCAGCGATGAATCAACCGGCGCCGCGGCCCATGCGCATCCCGATCGGGTTACGCAAAACGCATACAGATGCCGATTCCCTATAAAGTACTCCAATAAGACCGTCGAGTCCGGTATCAATTTTTGAACGGCTTCAAGTGGCATGATAAGCGGTTTATATTTGAGAGAATATAATTGCGGAAAAGTTTGCTCCACATGCTTGAGATAGGCTTCATATTCCGAGGTCAATTGGAATAACTGGTCCTGAATATATCTGAATTTGGGGCTGCCATAACCGCCCGAGTTTTGTTCAGAAAAAAGTTTTTTATTATACACACCGATCCGGTTGCGTAATTGTTCTTCGTATTCCAGCAATGAATCGGGAATGCCGACAAATCGTTTGGCGTGCTGACGACTCACAACTTCGGACAAGACAGCCGCTTTGCTTGTTTCAGAATAAATAAAGGCCTCGTTGAGGTATTTTTTTTCAGAAGTTATCTTATAAAGATCCGTTGCTGTTTGAATGGCTTTTTCGAAAAGCCCTATAGAACGCTGACCTATTAAGATTTTAGAATCCTCGGATACATATTCCCGCCGCGTTCGATCTAGCCACTCTACGGCCATGGCATACGACGCAAACGACGCCTTGAGGTGTTGAAGGTTCTGCGTTTTATACTCATAATACTCCTGCAAAATATCGCCTTTCAATTCTAACGCTAACATGAGTTTGACCGCATCGCGCGTTCGGTACATAAATCCCGATGCCGAATCGGCGATCAAAAGCGCGTCGATCGCTTTTTGAATGTTTCTCAAAGCCGCAGGATAGTCTTTTACAATCCGGTGCGCACCGGCCATATTGGAATAACAAAGGGAAACTTCTAAATGTTTGCTCCCATAATATTCTAAATTAATAGACAATGCCTGTTCGTAATAGGTCAGACTTTTTTTGACATCACCCATTTTCAAATACGTCATACCGATATGACTATATTCATGCGCTCTGCGAAAACCTTTGGCACCGGGTCTGTTATTCCAAATAGTAAGCGCGTTATTAAAGTAAAAAAGCGCGCTATCATACATGTTTTTTTCCAGAAATAATTCGCCGATTTCGTCGGACACTCTCGCGATCACCGGATGCTTCAGCCCGTAATTTTTTTTCCAATTATTTAAAGCATAACGATAGTAGGACAATGCCGTATCCATTTGACCGACTTCTTTGAAGGCAAAACCTAAATTATAGTAATTGTTCCCAACCGTCGGGTGCCCCAGGCCATATTTCCTTTCGTTGACCGATAACGCCTGATTGTACAATTTGAACGCCTGGTTCATCTCACCTTTTCGCAAATAGGCGGTTCCCATCAACGTATAATTTTCCGATAACGTGACATGGTCGCTTCCAAAAAGCGTTTTTCTTATTTGCAATGATCGGTTTATATGCTCCAACGCTTTTTCGTGATTTCCCTGCGCTTGGTAAACGCTGGCCATATTATTATTTAATACGGCGACGGGGCTGCTGTTTTCCCCGATGGTTCTCATAAAAACGCCGAGCGCCTGATCATAATATTGCAACGCCAACGTAAAATAACCGCTGTTATAGTTGACAAGCCCCAGGTTATTGTAACTCCATCCGATATCAATATGATCGCCGGGAAGTGTTTTTTTTCGTATCCATAAGGCTTTGTTGAAATTGTTTTTGGCTTTTTCGTCATCGCCTTGATCCATGTACCACAGACCCATTTTATTGATTGCCATCGCCGTTGATACATCGGTTTCCCCCAAATACCGAATACTCCGATCTATGTTGGCCGTGAGAATGGAGAAAGCCGTATCGTATCGGCCAAGGCGGCGAAAGTTATCGCCGATGTAATTCATACCATCAATATAAAATCGCCACACGCTGTCGCGTTGATAGATACCGGTCGCACGCTCAAAAAAAATCAGGGAACTATCGTACCTGCTTTTTTCTGTCAAAGAAACGCCCTCTTCGAACCACAATCTTGCTTGTGTGGTATCCGATAATAAGGGTTCCTTTGATCGTAAAAAATTTTGCTCTCGCCGCATATCAACATAAAAATAACCCGCCAAAACGGCTACGCCTGCTGCCAATACCAAAAGAAGTTTACGCGAAATGGTAATTTTCATATATCCGATGGATTGGATAAAATAGCGGTTAAACCTGTGGAAAAAATATAGGTGTGATTCTATATATAGAAAACGGGTTAAGCAATATTTCTTTTCGTATGAAAAGAACCGTTTGAATGCTTTTAGGGCCTCCGCAGCGATTATACAGATAGTATTTACAGTTTACACTGTCGTTTCTCTTTTAAACCAGCGACCGACGGTTTTGGTAATGCCCTCTACCCAAGAATACGTCGTCGGAACGATCACGAGCGTAAGAAAAGTAGAAACCGTCAGACCGAAAATGACCGCCACACCGAGCGGACGCCAGAAATCGCTGCTCTCCGCGCCGATGATGAAATGCCATTCGCGCCAATCAAAATCAATACCTGTTGCCAAAGGTAAAATACCGAGTATCGTTGTGGCCGCCGTGAGCAAAACAGGTCGGAGCCGTGTTCGACCGGCTTCGGCAAGTGCCTCGTCCAGCGTCATACCGCTGCCGCGTAAATGTTTGGTAAAATCCAGCAGCACAATGGCGTTTTTTACCACGATACCGGCAAGCGAAATCACACCGATCCCCGTCATGATCACGCCGAACGGCGTCCCGGTCAGTAACAAACCAAGAAACACACCGATCAATGAAAGCGGCACCGATACCATGATCACCATCGGAACCTTCACGCTGTTAAACTCGGACACAAGCACCAAAAAAATCAGAAGAATCGTTATCACCAGCGTTTTTGCTAAAAACGCCATCGCTTTATCCATTTCTTTATTTTCACCGGTGTATTCGATCCGATACCCGTTGGGCAATTTAAATGTTTTCAATTTTTCACGCACGTCATGAAGCACATCATTAGCTAAGCGATTTTGTACATCGCCGGAAATCGTGATCACCCGTCGCAGATCTTTGCGGCGTACGTTGGATAAACCGTTGCTGTGCACGACTGTAGCGATCGAAGCCAGCGGCACGGACATGAGCACGCCGCGGTTATTCATAAACGTGATATTGAGATTTTCAATTTCCGAGGGCGACTGGCGCTGATCTTCACGCAAACGAACGGTGATTTTGTATTCGTCCTCGCCGACACGAAATTTGGAGGCCTCCGTACCGTTGATCGCTGTACGCACGGCCATCGCGATTTGCCCGGTGCTCATCTCCAGCAACGCCGCCTTTTCACGATCAACGATCACCTGGATCTCCGGTTTACCGGCGTCATAATCATCTTTCAAATCCACCAGCCCGGGAATGGAACGAATTTCAGACTGTATTTTTTCAGATAACTGCGCCAGCATACGAAAATCATCACCGGATAAATCAATGCTCACCGGCGCACCCACCGGCGGTCCGTTTTCCTGACCTTTCACTTTGATCTCCGCGCCGGCGATTCCTTTGGCATGCTCACGCATGGACTCCATCGTCTCAAACGTGTTTTTTTCACGTTTCATTTTTTCATAAAAATTAATGGAAATCTGCGATTTATTGGGCGTGCCCTGTCCTCCAAAATCAAACGGATCTTCTGACGTACCGACATTGGCAACCACAAACTCCATATCCTTCACACCTTCGACATGCTTCAATCGCTCTTCGACCATCGCTGTCACCGCATTGGTCATTTCCAAGGGCGTGCCCGACGGCATAGCAATATTGACTGAGACCTGATTGGGTTGCGTTTCGGGAAAAAATTCGACGCCTTTGTTAAACATCACAAATAGAAACGTCATTGCAAACAGCAATACCCCGGACAGCACTACGGTCATGGTTTTATGGCGCAGTGTCAGTTTCAGTGTCTTAACATATTTTTCCTGCGCTCTCGGAAAAAAATGCGTATCCACATAGTGGTAGAGACGACTAAAAGGATTGTAGTGCGTCCACCAATGCTTTTGCTGCATCGAAGACTTGAGCGCGGTCATTTCTTTATGATAATCTATGAACTGCGCACCCTGCGTCGGGCTGATGACATACGCGGTGAAAATGGAAGCCCCCATCATGATGATGAGCGTCAAAGGCAGATAATACATAAAGTCACCGATTACACCCGGCCAAAAAAGCATCGGAAGAAAACCGGAGATCGTCGTAAACGTCGAAGTAGCCAGGGGAATCGACACTTCCCGGGTCGCATCCTTGGCGGCCTGAATCGGATTTTTACCGTATTCATGCTGATGACGATATATATTTTCGATGACGACGATGGCATCATCCACCAGAATACCCAAGACCAACACCAGTGCAAACAAAACAACAAAATTGAGCGTCACGCCCATAAAGCTGAGAATAACAAATCCGATGAGCATCGAAATCGGTATTGACGTGCTGATCAGAAATGAATTTTTCATCCCAAAAAACATGAAGAGCACCAGCACGACCAGCACCATCCCCGTCACTACGGAGTTTTCTAATTCCTTCACGGAACGTTTGATATCTATCGAAGCATCATTGGTGATACGTACATGCAGGCCGGGCGGGAAATTGGCTTTTTCATCGGACAATATCGTTTTCACTTCATCGGCTATCTGGATAAGATTTTCACCTGCGCGTTTTTTGACGCTTAACGTAAGCACAGGTGATCCGTTCAGACGACTATAGGTTGATCGGTCTTCAAACAAATATTCGACAGTAGCCACATCGCGCACATAGATCGGGGAACCGTGCCTCATTTTTATAATCAGATCTTCGATCGGTTTGGGCGCAGCAAATTCGCCCGGAATGCGCACGCTGTACTCCGTCGTTCCGTTATTGATCGCCCCGCCGGGCGTCGTAAGATTTTCACTGCGAATGGCATTGATCACATCGTCAAAACTAACACTGTACCCCCTGAGGCGATTGATATCGCAGTTGACTTGCACCTCCGGTTCCAGACTGCCCGTAATGTCCGAACTCAGCACTCCCGGCACCGCTTCGATTTTGTCTTGCAAATCCTCGGCGATTCGCTTCATACGCGCCAATCCGAGATCGCCGCCGAGCGTGACAAACATGATCGGAAATTCGCTGAAATTGATTTCGCTGATGATCGGTTCCAGAATATCCGACGGCAGCTTGGGTTTGGTCTGATTGACTTTGTCGCGCACACGACGCAAGGCTTCGTCTATGTCTATCCCGGTTTCAAATTCGACACGTATCGTTGACAGCCCTTCTTTGGAAGACGACGTGATTTCTTTGACGTCCTTCAGCGATTTGAGTTCTTTCTCCATCGGCTGGGTGACGAGTCCTTCCATATCCGCCGGGCTTACGCCGACGTAAGGAACGGAAACGATCACAAGAGGAATGGATATATCCGGTGCGGCTTCCCGCGGAAGACTGCTGTATGACATCGTACCCAGAATCACGATGATCATCATAAGGATATACACCGTGACTTTATTATCGACTGCAAAATCCCAAATTCTCATGGGAAAATTCCTTGAAGCTAAGTTTCGTTATGGCTGAATGCGCACGGCCTGTTGCGGTGTCAGATTTTGATAGCCGACCGTAATCACTTCATCACCTTCCTGCAAACCGGAGAGGATATGAACAAAATCGCGGCTCATACCGCCGATTCGCACCGCACGCTCTTCGGCAATACCGTCTTTGTGGACATACACGACGAGCCGGCCGGCATCCACCTGTTGTACGAAGTCACGCTGAATGAGAATGGCCTTTTCGATCGCGGCCAATTTCATCGCTATGGAAGCGATCATCTGCGGTTTGAGTTTTCCGCCGGGATTCGTGAGAAAAAGTTCGACCGGAATCGTCCGGTTATCCGGATTGACGGCCGCGCCGACAAATCCGATTTTGCCGCGAAACGTTTCCCCCAGAAACGCATCCACCGTAAATTCCACGACGAGATTGGGTTGTACGTCACGCGCATACCGCTCAGGTACACCGACCATGACTTTGAGATTGGTCATGTCAATGATCTGGGCAATCGGCATGCCCGGCGCCGCCATTTCTCCCGCATCGGCAAATTGTTCATTGAGCACACCATTAACCGGGCTGGTAACGGTAGTTTTGTCGAGACGTTGTTTTGCCAGATCAGCTTGTGCTTTGGCCGCGTCGCGCTGAAATTCGAGGTTCTTAAGTTGCAGTTCAGATATCGCTTGCTCTGCAAACGCGCTTTTCTGTTTTTGATAATTGACCTCGGCCATCTGGTAAGCCGCTTGCGCTGCATCGTAGGCGGAACGGTAAGCGGCATCGTCAATCTGTGCGATCGCCTGCCCGCGCTGAACCGTAGCGCCCTTGGTGGCAAGCCACCGCAGGATACGTCCGCCTTCTTCCGCCGGTACGATAATATTATCTACGGATTCTACAGTTCCCGTAAGGCGAATCGTCTCGGCAAAGGGTTTGGCGATAATTTTTTCTGTCTTTATATAGACGATCGCTTCCGGTTCTTTTTTTGTGTCGCCCGGACCGGCATTGGATGAACCGCAGCCCGTCACCCATAGGTAACCCGGTAAAAGCAGAAGGTTTAATCTTTGATGTATCTTCATAACAGCTCCGTCGCTGGTAAAATTAATTTTGCGGTTGATGATAACTGATCATTTCCTCAAGATCCACGCAGGTCACAAGATAGTCGTAAATGGCGTGAATACGGTTTAGGCGTGCCTGCAATAAAGCCACATCAGCATCGTTGACTTCGAGTTGTGTACCCGATCCGGTGGCATAACGCGTAGTAGCGATCTTGTAGCTTTTTTCAGCCAGCTCCACCGTACGGTTTTGGCTGGCCATACGTTTACGCGCTTCATCCAAACGCAGACGGATGCTTTGCATTTGACTGCGAATGTTTTCGCGCGTGTAGCGCAGTTGCTGTTCGGCTTTGCGTTCATCCGCGCGGGATTGGGCTAATCGCGCCGTTGTCTGAAAACCATTGAACAGATTGAGGCTCAGCGTGAGGCCGACTTGCGATGTACTGATAAAATCTTTTCCTCCAAAGTCCATCGTATTTTTCTGCGCCTGCCATTGATATGTACCAAACGCCGCAAGGGTGGGCATGTATTCGGCCAGCCTTATAGATGAAACAGCGGAATTAAGATCTTGTTGCAATCGCAGTGCTTCCAATCCGGCATTTTGTGTCACCGCACGTTGTTCGTCCAGCCAACTGCTATCAAGCGGTACAGCCGTCAGTTCACCACGGATGTGCAGGGGATCCGCGGCATCCATCCCGAGCTGAACTTTCAGAGCGTTGGTGACAACCAGCGCTTGTTGTTCCGCTGAAATCACCGACGGGCGCAGGTTTTCTACTTGCACTTCGGCACGGATCATATCGTAGTCGGATACAATACCTTGTTTATTGAGAATGCGGACGTTGTTAAAATTATTTTCGGCATTGGTCAGGCTGGCTTTGGTGGTTTCATACACCTGCCTCGCCAACAGTACCTGATAAAAAACTTTTTTAACCGAGGCCACCATACGATTGTATTCCGAACGATATAATGCCCGCGACGTCCGCTGATATACTTTGGCCGTGCCGACGCCCGTAAATACGGCAAAATTAAACAACGCCTGCGTTGCGGTAAATCCGGTTTCGATAGAGTGGTTGGAACCAATCTCGATCGGTGTCACTTTGCCACTGGCCGGATTTTCAAAATCCGGCAGAAAAAAAACCGGTTTTTTGAGAGCACGGGTATAGCGTGTGTCCAGAGTTATGCTGGGCATGGCATACCCGTATGCTTCGCGCACCTGCTGATCCGCTTTGCGCATATCCCAGCGCGCAACGGCAAGTAATGCGTTGTTTTTTTCGGCGATACGAATCGCTTCGTCCAGCGTCAACAGCGAATCCTGCGCCGCCAGCCATCCTCCGGTACATATACATAATAACAACCAACATCGTCGCATAACATGCTCCCTTGTCTTACGTCATGACGTGCGTCGAATGCCCGCCATAAGCATATCTATAGATTCTTTCCATTGTTTTTCGATATCCAGCGCAGGATTAAAATGCCATTGCACCATCAGCCCGTCAAAAAGCGCATCCATCATACGCGCAAACGATTCCGGCGTAATATCAGTTTTGAAAAAACCACGTTCAATCGCTGTTTGAATAAATACGATGGCTTTTTTTCTACCTTCCTGCATAGCTTTACGCAGTTCTTGATATACAGCGTCGTTTTCCATAGAGCGAGACCAAAGATAAAAGATCAAACGATAGTGATGTTGTAGCTGCAGTTCTCGAATAACATACGTCGGATATTTGTAGATCAACTCTTCGAGCGGACATTCTAGCGAAAGTTTGTACAACACATTTTCGCCGAGTTTGATCCAGTTTTTGATCAGTTCCAATATTAATTCGTCTTTACTCTTAAAATACCAGTATACCGCACCCTTGCTCAAGCCTGCTTCGCGGGCGATCTCATCCATCGTTACCGTATCAAATCCGCGCTTGGAAAAACAAGCGTGTGCCGCCGATAGAATTTTATTTTTTTTAATGTCTTCCGACTGATTGGTTTCTAAAACACTATACATTTTTTAAAATCTTATATTTAATAAATCAAACATACCGTCCGGTCGGTTTTTTAATTTAATTAAATAAATTTCTGTTTCAAGCATCATTTTAAAATGCTTTTCACGGTATCTAATTCATTGATCTGAAGCAAATAAAAGACTGTTTAACCTTGAAGAGGGTATTGCAAAGACACGAGTTACTCATAATAATTTTCTAAAGGTGTTAGGAGTGCCGCCCATATGAATCAAGTGCATATCGAAGCGAAGAAACTTCTAAAACAAAAAACCTCCGTTTTTTGCGGAGGTTTTATAACATCACATTGTACAAAAGACTACTGTCCGCCGCCTTGCATGATGATGGTCGCCCTGGCTTTGGCGGCTGTATCAAATGCGCCAAAATAGGCACGCAGTTCGTATTCGCCTTCACCCAAGGTTACACTGTTTATTTCCACAACACCGTCTTTTTCTATCGCATACACATATTCACCGCGTTCGGTATCTTTTTTCCCTTTAGGTACGACCGTAATCCAAACGGACGGACTGCCGGGAAAATTACCATACTCCACCGGAATGATCTGCCCAATGAGATAGTGTGAATTTTCAGTACGTACGTACGGGCCGGTCGGTTTTTTCACTTCGGCTTTTGCCGCCAAAACAAAAATACTGTTATTTAGTACGACTTCCGCTCCGCCCCAACCGATATTGCAGGCATTCGCCCAAAGTTTGCCACAGTGTTCGCCGTCCTTATACGCATGTTTGGCGATATACAATGGCTCTTTTTTTGCCGCATCATTATAGCCGCCCAAAATAGCATTGGCAGGTAACGTACCTTTGTACGCGACCCAGGTGACCGCATTGGCCGGTGCGGTTAGGATTTCAAAATCTTTATCATAGGAATATTCTTTACCGCCCCATCCTATATTACAATACCCGCCGGCAATCACTTTCCCGGGATGCATGCCGCCTTCAAATGCTACACGCCCGACATACATCGGTTGACCGTTTTCGTAACCGCCGACGACCGCATTTTCCGGAATCACACCGGTAAAAGGAATCCATTTCGTCAAAGATTCGGCCGATGGTGTCGTACCGGTTACGGTCTTTTTAACAGCATTCGAACCTCCTTTGGCTCCCTGCGCATAGCCATTCACAGCAACGTGCAGCCACATGAATAACGCGGCGCAAACAAGCAAAGATGAAAATCTGATGAATCGCATGTACGAATACTCCTTAGTAAGTAAAAAAATGGTAGAACAGTAAAACGGATGATCTCGTTTATGGTCGAAAGCGGAATGAATGGTAGAACCGATTACACGCATGTAAGATAGCGATGCCGTTAGTCAAAGTAAACAATCAATATGAGATATACATTCCGGTGTCATATCACGTCAGGGCAATGCTTATCTTTTTTTTCAATCACTAGCACACTCTCTCAATCTGGTATGATCTACCTCCTCTCCGTTGCGCACGCAACGTGCTGACTTTTGTGCAACAAATCAAAAGTATCGCCGTAAACCTCTATTCGACTAACCGCCTTTCAAAGCCCATAAGGCACTTATACGGCATCATGATCTAGCGATGAAAAAAACACTGTTTTTTCTCGACGGAGATTTTTTATCACGCCGCGTGACAAGACGTATTGTTACGTTTATCGAATTTCTCTCGTAAACACATAGGTTCGTTTGTTTATTACCACCAATGAAAGGATGATGAGATGAAGTCCAGCAAGCTACTACCGTTAGTTATGGCGTTTATAATGATTACTTTTTCTGTTTCGTACGGTCAAACCTGGCAACCCGCCGGAGGCGGAAGTAAAAAAGCCAGCGTATCGGAATTGATCGGACTTACTAATGTCACGGTCGAATACTACCGTCCGGCAGTCAACGGACGAGAGGGTAAAATTTGGGGAAACATAGTCCATTATGGTTTTGCGGATCTGGGATTTGGCACGACGAAAGCTGCACCGTGGAGAGCCGGGGCCAACGACAATACCACTATCGAATTTACGACACCCGTTTTTATTGAGGGCAAACCATTGCCGGCCGGAAAGTACGGTTTTTTTATTGCCATGGGTGAAACAAAAGCTACATTAATTTTCTCGAAATATAATACCGCATGGGGAAGTTTTTATTATGACCCGAAAGACGATGCGCTACGCGTGGATGTGCCCGTCATAAAAACCGCCGAAAGCGTAGAGCGTTTGAAATACGAATTCAGCGATCAAACGGATGACAGCGCGGTTCTTTCACTATTGTGGGAAAAAGTAAAAATCCCTTTTAAAGTATCCATTGATGCCAAAAAAGAACAAATCGAAGTTTTTCGTAAAGCGTTCAATTCGGCAAAATTTTATGTGTACTGGCAAAATATGCATGCCGCGGCCAATTATTGCCTTGTCAATAACATCAATCTTGAGGAAGGTATGGGATGGTCTGAGCGATCTATTAATGATTTTTTCGGCGAGGCCAACTTTTCAACCTTATCCACGTACGCGGGATTTCTTGAAAAATTTAATCGTAAGAAGGAAGCGGATTCGGTAATGCAAAAAGCATTTCCCTTGGGCACCGCACTTCAAATATATTCCTACGCACGCAGTCTCACGAAAATGAAAGAAAATCAAAAAGCTTATGAGGTTTTCAAAATCGGTTACGATAAGTATCCGAATGATCCGAATATTATCTTAGGAATGGCCAGAGGCAATGCAGCGATCGGCAATATCAAGGAAGCGCTTAATTTTTGTGAAAAAGCACTGACCTTTTTTACCGACCCCTCTTCCACCGGTATTATCAAAAAAATGATGGAAGACCTCAAGGCCGGCAAAGATATCAATAAATAGTCATCATTGAAGTGCAATACAAAGAAACCGAGCACAGAGAATAGCGAGATTCAAAAAAACGGGTATGTGAAAACTGAATTTTAATGAGGCGTTTATTTTTTACAATAATCACTCAAATTCAATAACCATTTTTTCTACGATCACATAACGATCGGATTCTAATTTGATCATACCCGGTTTTTTTACCGTTACGTTGCGCGTAGAGCGTTGCGGATTGTAGGTGTATTCGCACAACGGCTGAAGGTAGCGATCATGAAACGTGATCGCCTGCGTCATGTTTTCACTGCCGGTCCAGATAGTTACCGTGCCGGTTTGTTTGTCGGCATTCAGCTCCACTTTGAATAACGAATCAAAACCCGGCGACACTTTGAGGTCTTTTTTGCGAATAAATCCATCGGTGGTTGATGCCGTCACATAAAAAACTTCCTTGTCTGAAACGACCGGTTCGACCGGCGTCGGTGCGACAACCATAGAACGCAAAAATTCGAGTTCGGTTTTGAGCGCTTTAATCTGCGTTTCAAAAGATTTTATTTTTGTCGTGTCATCTGAACCCGCGCCTTTTTTAGCGGCTCGCTCTTCCTGAATATGCTCCAATGCACGCACACGCTCTTTGAGTTTACGAAGCGAACGGGACATCCCGGCTATCAATAATCCGCCTCCTAAGGCCATCAGCACGAGCACAAAAGCCGTTGCGTACAACATGATTTCAACGATCGTCATGATTTATTCCTTTATAGTTCGCACATCGGTCGTGCATTCTATGATTTTACAATGGATAATCCGGAACTGATGGAAACCTTAAAACAAGCTTAGCCTACTTATTCTTTTACGAACGTCGCGCGCATTTTTTAAAGCACTTTGGACAAATTGTAAAACGCATGCACGAGCGGATAAAAAAACAAAGTTTCTTTTACAGGGTGATTCTCCATGGTACCGTCTAATAATACCTGATGACTTATTCCGTCGCTGATAAGGTGTATAATATCTTTTTGCAGTTCGGTGCGGCACATGGCCAAATCGGCTTCTATGCCGAAATATTCGTGAAAAGATATTTGCTCGTTCAAATCAAAAAATAGATTTATGAAATCTTTGATATTATCCTGGACATCTTTTTTGACTCCGTCGGATACGGCGTCGTACGTGAGACCTTTGGCATCATTTTTCTTTTTTCCGCCAAGGTGGATCATAGCGTCGATCGGCTGCTCGTTTTCTTTTTGACGCACGATACCGCCGATGCAGGTGGCTTGTTTAGGCTCTTTGGAAACGACAAGGCGCATCTCTTTGGCTCCGTTGCCATAGACGGCCTCCGCTAAAATACGGGTAAACGCCGTAAGATTTTTTAACGCCGGATCGCGATCAATAAAGCCCAAAACGCGACTGCCGTTACCGCTGAAACAGATATAATGCGGCGCTTGCAGTTTTTTGGTGCGCATACACTGCAACGCGTGATATACCGTGGCGGCATAGTAAGCGAGAAAAATAATCTTAAATTTCTGATCCTTGCCCAAACGTTCGCTGATCTGCGTAAGATGCTCATGTTTAAAAAACACCTGCATCACGTCCTCCGAACGCTTCCGTTCGTTGGCGAGATACTGTTCACAAATATCCCGCAGCTGATTCCATTCTTTATTGTTAGGCGGAGCGTTGCGAAAAACCGCTTGATACGCTTCACGGAAAATACCATTGTCTTTATTATTGACCCGCGAGGCCAGCACATTGCCTTCGCTCCATAACACGTTACAGCCAAAATTAAACGACGAACCGAATTTGGGTTGACGTTTTTCGAATACCACGATATCCGTCGAACCGCCGCCGATATCCACGCACAGTACATTGCTGTCCCCGACGACCGCGGTCGTCGCTTTGTGATAATAATACGGTGCTTGCGACTCCGTCATTTCTATTACGGCTTGTTCGGAAATGCCCAGCACTTTTTGAGCTAATTGCGTCCAATCGCTTTTGAGCAATCCGATCGCATGCGCGCTCATACTCAGCGGGTGAAACCAGATGAGTTTGGTTTTGGCCGGATCGCCCTGATTGAGAACGACTTTGTGGCGAATCAGAAGTAAAATTTCTTCAAAAAACGCACGGATCCGTTCCGTGGTTTTTTCGTCGAGATTGATTTTCCATTTGATATTGGTGTGTACGATTTCGTCGTCAAACTCCACATGCCGCTCGTGGTTAAACGCCATATTGATATTACCGAGCGTAAACGTCTCTTCGCGTACAAATCCGGGCGATTCGCTCGTCGCCGTACGAATCGGAAACTGGATCGGAGAACCGGCAGCACCGATAAACGTCGGCACAAAATCGTTTTCCTGATATACCGAGGATTGCGGCAATACGGTGCGATCGTTGTAGCGGCGATATAAATCGGTCACCGCATCACGATTGGAAATTTTTTCAGGTCCGTACAAATTGACCACCGGCATATCTTCTTTGGTAAAATCAAAAGGTTTCGGAGCGCCCGTGGCATCTGCATACGCGATGTGCGTAGACGTTGTACCAAAATCCACGGCAAACGTATATGCCCGCGTTCCCGGCTCGACGTAACGCCACATCGGCACGATCCATCCTACGGCTTTTTGCGGACCTTTGAGTTCGCAGCGGATATAATCAAATTGAGCGCCCGTAATCTGATAATAGACGCCGCCGTCAAACACTTTTTTATCATGGCGTACAATCTTCTTCACGGGCGATTGTTTGCTTTTACTTTCCGACAGCGGCTCCATGCGGCTGTCAAAAAAAGTCAAATCCGGAAAATCTTTTCGGTTTCGCTGCCCGTCCACCATCATAACATTGTACCGCTCGACGGATTCCGCTTCCTGTTTCACACGATAAAAAGGAAAAACCGCTACGTCAAATTTCCACTCCACGATACGTCCTGTGTCCGTGCCTTCGATCGGATCGGGCACATACCGGCGTTTCAGTTCCACGCGTTTGCCCGAACGGGTCGGTATCTGCAACCGCACGGTCACGGCATCTCCGTCAACCGTAAACGAAATTTGTTTCCTAAGGTCTTCCGGCGAAAAATAGTTATAATAAAATAATTTTACCGGAAGCATATACGATTCGTCTTCATCGCTGTGCGTGAGCGTCAAAAACGAAGGATGCGCTTTGTACGGTAACTTGATCAGCGAATTTTCCAATAAATCCGAAGCCAACAAATACGGATATGGTATCTGCGTACCGGGCAACGTTCGACTTTCCAAAGGATTCGGATCCGTCACCGGTACTTGGCGTCGCACCTCTTCATTCCAGTCCGCATCGACGTAGGTCACACCCGGATCGGTAAATTGTTTGGACAATACTATCGGTATCAAACCGTCTGCGGGTTTGGTCACATCCATCAGAAAGCCGCTGCGCTCGGATATCCGGTTAGTCAAATCCCGCGCACATCGCCATCCGATCTGATGCAAGTAAAGTTTCAGATTTTTGGGCTCGGTGTATTCGGAACGAAAATCATGTTCGGAAAAACCGTTGGCATAAATCGCATCCACGGCGATGCGCAGTTCGCGATCTTTGATCCATGGTCGGTTTTTATCCACATAGTCGTGAACCGAACGGTAGATACCTGAAAATTCACGATGCCCCGCTATCAGACGGTGTACGAACATCTGAAAATCACGATCCCTTTCGTGCAGCGCCAACGTTGTTTCAAAATAGCGTGTGCCGTTGGTGCGGCGAATATCAATCGTTTTGAGCGTAGCATGATGCGGCACGGTAAAAAACATAGTCAACGGCGATGTCGCCGCAAAAACACGATGGTTGTAAGCGATCAGATAAAACCGGTCGAAGCTGCCAAAATTAGCGGAATCGCGATCCTGTTCGATAAACAGTTTGAGTGTTTCACCCAAAATGCGATGACCATCGGAACGCGATGTGATGAGTCCGTCAATCTGATGATTAAAAACCCATTCTTTGACTTCCAGTTTACCGCCCACCCCGCCGATATTATTCGCATGAAAGAGCAGCTCCATAACATCAAACGTATAGGAGATGAGCCGATGATAGAGTGAATTCCCGCTCATTTCGCCACGCCCGTTGACGGAGCGAAATGCGTAATCGAATAAATGCATCTGCGCAAACGGAGAAGGAATAGATGCAATGGGACGCTCGACTTTGTCGCTCTGATTGTCTTCGATAGAATTAATCATATTGGGATGAAACACGGTCGTATCCGTCCAGTGATCCTGCGCCACACTGCGTGCCGGTTTCAGATTGAGAAGATATCCCATGCGAGCTCCAAAACGTTATTGAATTTATTTATAAAAACGTTGTATCACCGCGTCCGTCGCGGCATAACCGGCTTTGATCAATTTGCCCATCGTCGTCAGCGTGGCCGGCAACTGACGGCTATTGGATCCCAGCGCCGAGATGATATAATTATCGTCCAGTCCTGTTCGGAAAAGTCCGCCCGGCTCCAGTTGATAACCTTTTACCAAGGCGTGAGCAAATGACTCGGCAAACTGCTGCATATAAAACGGCTCAAAAGCGCGTTTGTTTTCGGCCAACTCTGTTATCCAGTCGGCATACATGTACAAAAACTTTTGCAGCAATTTGGCATCTTCGTCATTGAGCGCCGATGCCGAACCAAAAATATTTTTTATCCAGGCATCTTTTCGCTCGGAGCGCAGCAAAAATTGCATGATATAATAAAGATACAAAAACCGGATCAACGGCGCTTTGATCAACGCTTGCGCCGGATCGGGAAGATTGGTAAAGGTCAGTACTTCGCCGTCTTCTTTGAGGGCAAATTCATGGCATAAGGTTTTTGCGCCGGATGTTTCAAACGTCTGCCGCGCAAAATCAATAATAGCCAGTGCGCCTAAAACCTCAATCACGTGGGCTTTGTTACGCTGCCCGGTGGATCCTTCAAAATTGGGATACAATTCTTTGATCGTATCGGCTAAATAATACAAATGATGCAAACCGGAGAGATTTTTTTCGTAATACGCAAGCGCGGCTTTGGTTTTAGCATGAAACGTATTCGAATCAATTTGGCTTTCGTTGTCCGCTTGTACGCCAAAGTACGGCATGACCGTCAGCGCACCTTTCAGCGCTTTCTGCAGTTTGGGATCGGATTTTTGCGAACAAAAATTTTTGAGCAAAATCGGAAAACCCGCCGCACCGGTACCGCCGAAAATCGAACTGACGACAAAAATACGGTCCCCCGGCTGAAAGGAATTGACAAATTGATCGTATTCATCCATTGAGGTCAGCGTATTGAGCGCCACCGAACCCATATTGGGCTTGCCTTTGAAGCCTTCCGTCAGTTCGTCATCCAAATACTCTTCCGAATACAAAAGATTGACCATAAACTGGTCTTCCGCCGAGAGTTTGCTGTAATCTATGAAGTCGCGAAATTTTTTCTGATGCGTACTGTCAAAACTAAAACGAAACATCGCCGTCGGGTCGGCGCCCGTGATCTGGCCGATCGTGCGCATCGGTGTCGTAAAAAACTCCGATTCGGGTTGTACGCGTGATCGTATCTTTTGATACCATTTCAACGTTTCTTCCGATTGTACCGTATTTCCATTGGTCAGATCCACATCCACGATGATCGGTACGACTTCGTCGGCTTCGATGCGCACACCCGACGCGAGCAGCATCGTCAACGAACGAATAACCCGTGCGCCGGTTCCGCCGATACCAAATATATACAGTTTACTCATGCGATAACTCCGTCAGAATGGAATCGTGGAAGCATTGGTAGAATAACGTTTCATCGCCAAACCGGCTACGAGGCTGAGGATAAAAGCATAGGCCATATTGGCCAGCATAAACAGCATCGCACTGCCGGGTAATCCGTTGATTGTTGTATTCCATTTAAATACACCCAACGCGATCAGACCGAATAAAAAAGCCATCAATCCGTTATACGACCAAAAAAACCGCGTATCGACGGCTGTTTTGGGAATACGAAGACTGAGAAAAAAATAGTACAACCAGGCTGAAAACACACCGTACAGCAACATCAAAAACCCCGCAAGCGGATAGATTTCCCTCCGCCATACGGCTTCCAGTTGGCGACCGTGCCACACTTCGTATAAGGCCGTAAACATATCCGACATGACTTATTGTTCCTTTACGATATTAAGCTTCACTGAAAAATACGGCCCCGTATCGCCGCGGTAGGCTTCTCTAAAACCGTGAACCAAAGCCTGCATACTCGGATCGCTGCCATAAAACCGTTCAAAATCCTGTACCTTAGCCAATTCAAAAAAATACCTATTCGTATTTTCAAAAAGGCGATAAAGCTTGACCACGACAACGTGCGAATATGTACTGAGCTGCTCGGCTTCTTTTTCGTCAGCAAGGTTTTTAAACTGATACGCCGTGTACCAACGCATCGCAACGTGCTGCGGATCGACATCTTTGATCAACGTGTTTTTAGTTAAATAAACCGAATCCAGTTGCAAACCTTCGTATTTTTTTAAATCCAAGCCCATCGCAAACTGGATATACCCTTTGCCGGCCAGCGAAGCGTCTTCGATCGTTCGGCAAAAATCCTGACTGATAAACCACGTCGTTTCATCGCGTTGCGAATAATTCAAAAAAGCTATCTCCGGCACCGGATATTTCACACCCAAAAAAATTTTATGCCGGTAATCGCGCAACCCGCCCTCCCGATCAAAGAGCAGTACGGACGCCGACGTGCCGATCACCATCACGTAATACGGGCGATCAACGGACTTTTCACGAAAAGCATACAATCCCACCGCATTATGTTTGGCTATTTGGGCAAGTACGTCGGTTTTTAAAGCAAGATCGAGATTGTCCGCATCTTTTTCAGACAATTCAAAATCCGAAACCAAAACGGATATGTCCTGCGCTTCATGCCGGTGTTGCACCTGTTCGATCATGGATAAAATCGGCGTGGACTTGGCTTTCATAATGTCGCCGGTACGGATAGCCTTATACAAAATATTATAATCGGTATGCAGTAAACTGCTTGCGATGAGATGATAACGTACCGTGTCGGCGATGTTGTCGGTTTTCATTTTCTGAATCCGGCTTATACATTCCGATATGGTTGAACGAAACAGCGATGTGGGATTGGTAAAATCACGCATGGAACCGGAGTTGTCCACGTACATTCGTACCGCCGCGATAGGAAGCGGTTCCGGTAACGCCGCCGAATCTGCGCACGGACAGCCATTGGCATCTACGGCCACACCGCGTGCATTATCGCATTCGTCCTTGGCGTCTTCAACCCGATCACCATCTTTGTCAGATTTGCATCCGAACAAAACGACGGAAACCACGATCAAAGAGGTCAAACCTATGACGCGCAACCGATGAAAAGTCTTTGTAAACGGTACCATGAAGTAGCAATCAGGCATTTGATAAACCGATGTCCGTTAAGATTAAGAATCATACACCGAAAAAACAATACAAAACACGACGCAACGGGATTTGTTGATGGATCGTGCAACCTTTTGCAAAACCTTTCCGTATGCATTTTATCCGTCGCGCTTTTGTTGTTATTGACTTTTGCGCGTACGGTTTTTATTATGTCGCACCTTTCGATTGGAAAATGCAGCCAATCTTGTTTAAAAAAATTGTCCCAGTCTTATGAATTGAACGCCGGATTACATATCCCCGCGTTGATTCGCGCGATGCCGGTATGCTGTACATAGGCTAATGTACACAAAAACGCAATGAATTCCGTTATAGTACAATTCAATTTTTTCACTTAACGAACAGAGGTTTATGAGTACAAACAAAGAAGCATGGGGTTCGCGTGTAGGCTTGATCCTTGCGATGGCAGGCAATGCCGTCGGACTGGGAAACTTCCTAAGGTTTCCGGTACAGGCGATACAAAATGGCGGCGGGGCCTTTATCATCCCGTATTTGGTGTGTTTTCTTTTGATGGGATTGCCGCTGCTTTTCGTGGAATGGGCCATGGGACGTTACGGCGGTAAAAACGGCCACCACAGCACGCCTTTCATTTTAGATTCAATGGACAAACGCTCATTTTGGAAATACATCGGCGTGTTCGGGATTTTCACCAACCTTGCCGTAGCGGCGTACTATTGTTATCTTGAATCATGGACCATCGCGTATGTTTATCACATGCTCGTCGGCAGTTTCAATGGTCAGAACCAAGATCAGGTTGCAGGATTTTTTAATGAGTATCTCGGCTTTTCCGGTTTTGAAAATGTGATCATTTGGCTCTTGTGTCTATTTCTCAACACCTGGATTCTTTCCAAAGGGTTGAGCGGCGGTGTCGAAAAAGTTGCCAAAATCGGCATGCCGTTGTTAATTCTTTTCGGCATTCTTTTGGCCATTCGCGGATTTACACTTAGTGCCGGGGAAAATGGCGCTATATATGACGGTACCGTCGGTTTAAATTTCTTATGGACGCCTCAGTTTGACACGATTTGGGATGGCAAGGTATGGCTGGCCGCCGCCGGGCAGATATTTTTTACATTGTCCGTCGGTATGGGATCGATCCATTGTTATGCATCCTACGTCAAATCCAAAGATGATATTGCTCTCAATTCTATGTCTGCGGGCTGGATGAATGAATTTGTGGAGGTGGTGCTCGGTAGTGCAATATTGATCCCTATCGCCGTCGGATATCTCGGCATCGACAAAGTCATCGAAATGACCGCCAGCGGCGGGCTTGGGTTGGGTTTCAAAACATTGCCTTACCTTTTTACGCAGTGGGGTCCGATCCTTGCCGCATTGGCCGGTGTGTTTTGGTTTGGTCTTTTATTTTTTGCGGGAATTACATCCTCCCTCGCGATGGGTACACCCTGTATGGGTTTCATGATGGACGAGTTCGGATGGAAGCGCGAAAAAGCCGCATGGGCATTCGGCTTTACCATACTCATATTGGGATTACCCACCGTATTATTTTTTCACCACGGGGTTTTCGATGAATATGATTATTGGGCCGGCACCGTTTCATTGGTGATTTTTGCTTTATTCGAAATTATCCTCTTTGCATGGGTTTTTGGTATGGATAAAGGCTGGAAAGAAATCACCGACGGCGCCGATATTAAAGTACCTAACGTATTCAAATTTATCATCAAATTTATCACACCGATTCTTCTCGGATGGGTATTTGTGAAGAGTCTTCCGGATATTTGGAATACGATAAGCAATAAAAAGCTATATGATAAAATAGCTGCCACTACGGATCCTGTGCAAATCGCTGCAATACAAGAATCCATCATGTATGTCAATGCCTCGCGATTTGTATTGCTGGGCATTTTTGTCGGAGTATCTATTTTAGTATTTATCGCATATAAAAAACGTATCCGCGAAGGGAGATTTACATCATGAATTCATCCGCATTAGCGTTTATGCTGATCACCTACATCGTAGTTATCGGAGCGACAGGATACTTCTTTTATCTCGCACTGACGACCAAACCGCATGACGAACCGGATTCTTTTACGGAAAACGACAACGTCCCGCGGTAATCAAGTAAATACTTTCATCTATAAAAGCGTATGCTCATCTCGAGCGTACGCTTTTTTTATTGGGCGAAAACAAATCGCATTTCTCCTGTTGTACGGCATGATGCGGTTCGCTATATTGCGCCGAAGTTATACTCAATAAACGGATCATCAACTTGCATCTAGGATACCTGTTCAAAGAAAGCTTTAGCGGTTTGCATCGCGCGACATTATCTACATTTGTCGCCGTGACGATCATCGCTATCGCGTTGTCACTCTTTAGTTTTTTTCTGATCATCACGCTCAACATCAATCAACTCGTCGAAGACATACGTAGTCGCGTGGAACTGGAAGCGTTCCTTGACCGCGCTTTGGACACGCCGCAATCTAAAAAAATAGAAGCCGCCATTCGCGACATCGAAGGCGTCGAATCGGTGACGTTTATTTCAAAATCCGATGCGGCGCGGATCCTCAAAAAAGCTATGGGTGCAGATGATATTTTTGATCTCGTAGAAAGTAATCCGCTCCCCGCCTCGTTCAAAATTCGTCTGCAATCGGAGTACCGCAATTGGCAGAATGTGCTCGCCGTTGCCCAGACTCTAGAAACGATTGACGGCGTCGACGAAGTCAGCTACCAAAAAGAACTCCTGCTCGCTTTGGATGAAAAAGTAGATTTGTATAATATGATCAGCATCGGATTGGGCTGTATCGCCGCACTGGCCGCCGTACTGCTGGTATCCAACACCATCAAACTGAGCATCTATGCCAAACGCGATGTGATCAAAACGATGAAACTCGTTGGCGCCAAAAACAGTTTTATCGCTGCGCCGTTCATTCTTGAGGGCATCCTGCAAGGTGTTTTGGGAAGCCTGATCGCCACCGGTATAGCTTATGCCTTGATCCGCATCGTCCAACGTTATCTTTTACCGACGTTGCAGTTTTCGTGGGAAATACCGGCCATCGTGGTCGGCTTTGGTATTCTGCTCGGCTTATTCGGAAGTTTTGTCTCAATTCGTTTTTTTCTGAAGGAAAAAATCAGCGACATGTGATTGATTTATGAACGAAAAAAGCATGCCTCGTTGCATCACGTCCTCTCTTTTTATTGCGCTTATACTGACGACGGCTTCGCTCCGCGCTCAGGAAGAAACTGGCTATCCGTATATCAAAAACTACACCATGCGTGATATCCCTGCCGGCTTACAAAATTGGGCTGTCGCTCAGGATCAACGCGGCATCATGTACTTCGGCAATTCCAATGGGTTGCTTATTTTTGACGGCGTACATTGGCGCGTCACGGAAACGCCGGGCCGCGCATTCATACGTTCGATCGCTATCAATACGTCCGATGAAGTTTTTGCGGGTGCAGTAGACGACTTGGGCTACTTATGGCCGGACTCCAACGGACAGCGCCAATTTGTATCTCTACTGTCTGCCATCCCGGAACCGGATCGCCATTTTGGCGATGTGTGGAAATCGTTTTGCATAGGAAACCGCATCGTATTTCAAACCTTTAGCCGCATTTTTATTTTCGAATCCGCACCGCCGGAATCGCCTGAACGATTTCGGTTCGTACGCACCATCCAACCGCCCAATTCGCTTCATTTCTCGTTTCAAGTTCGAAATGCGATCTATATGATCGTACGAGGCCACGGATTACACCTGTTGCAAAACGATACGCTGGTACTAGCGCCGGGCGGAGCGTTTTTTGCATCGGATCGGATTTACGCGATGCTACCGTGGGAAAACGATGCAACGATGATTTTTACTCGTGAACGCGGTATTTTTCTTTGGAAGGACGAAAAAATCATGCCGTTTGCGGGCGATGTTCATACCGATCTGCCGCGGCATCAGATATACCACGCGACATTATTAAGCGATTCGACGGTTGCCATCGCTACGCTGGATAACGGGATATGGATTATGAACCGTTTCGGTCGGCGCATTGCCGCATTCGATCGATCATCCGGTCTTATGGATCAATCCATTTTATATCTTTTTACCGATCGTGAAAATAATTTATGGGCAGGCCTCAATCAAGGAATTGCACGTGTCGAGTATCCTTCCCGCTATACTTTTTTTTCCGAACGTAACGGTCTGACCGGCTCGGTTTTCAAAATCGCCCGTCATCAGGGAAATCTCTATGTCGCAACGTTTGACGGCCTTTACCGCCTATCTAAAAACAACACGCATCAACTGGAGCGTGTAACCGGAATTTCCTCCTCCGTATGGCACTTGTACTCTGCCGGAACATCCCTTGTTATTGCCGCTACGGACGGTGTGTACGCTTTGCGGGATCATGTCATTCAGCGAATCAGCGATCGCCCTTATAATTATGTGATCGCCACCACGCTGTCAGATGCCAAACAAATTCTAGTCGGTCATGCCAAAGGAGTGGATATATATCGTCAACAGAACGGGAGATGGGTTTCGACGGCGGCGTGGCAGGGCATTGATGATGAGATACGTACGATCACAGAGTATGCGCCGGGAAAATTTTGGTTAGGTACGATGTTTCGCGGGGTGATGCATTATACTACGCCGGGACAGGTCACGCGTTACGGTGCGTCGCATGGTTTGCCGCCCGGTGAAATTCGGCCTTTCATGATCAACGAACACTTACTTTTTGCAACCTCATCCGGCATTATGACGTTTGACAAGGATCGTTTCCTACGCCCTCCCGCATTGCAAGCACCCGACGATGTCTTTGTTGGTTATGGTATATGGATGCATGCCGTTGATCGTCATAATTTCTGGGTTAGCGTAGAAACTAAGCGCGGCGCGAATACCTACCGCGCCACGATGGATGATAACGGATCCATCCACTATGGGAAACCCATTTTGGTCCGCGCCGATCGCCACGTGATTTGGAATGGTATGCAAGACGACGACGGCATAGCCTGGTTCGGCGGACCGGACGGTATCATTCGTTATGACGCCCATACGGCCGACAACACGACGGCTCCTTTTCATGCCTTGATTAGCCGAATTACTTTGCAAAGTGACACCAGCCGAGCCGAATACAATATCCGGTTCCGTAATCCTACACAGATACCGGAATATCCGGCCATGGGCATTCGGTTTGAATGTGCCGCAACGAGTTTTACCCGTCAGGAATTCAACGAATTTCAATATTGGCTCGAAGGTTTCAATCATATGTGGTCGGATTGGACAACCGAGACGCGCCGGGATTATACCAATCTGCCGGAAGGTGTCTTTACGTTTCGCGTGCGTGCCCGCAATTTTGCAGGTCAGATCGGAAAAGAAGATGCCTTTACTTTTAGAGTGACGGCACCCTGGCACAAAAGCAATTGGTTTATGAGTCTGACCGCAATGGTGCTCGTTGGTTTATTGATCGGAGCCGTACGTTTTGCCACAGTGCGACGATGGAAACGCCGTGTGATGGATCTCGAACTGCGTGAACGCATTTCACGCGATCTGCATGACGAGATCGGCGCCAATCTGAGTAATATTGCGTTGCTGTCAGAAATGCTGAGCGCTAAAGAAAATTTTGAAAACAAAGAAAAAGAGCAACTGGCCCGCATCAGCAATGTCGCACGCCGAACCGTAGATACGATGCGCGATATCATTTGGGCTATTCAACCGCATCAGGATCAACTTGACGAGATGATGTTACGCATGAAGGATTTGACCTCCGAGTTGTTGGGAGATACGTTGCCTTACACGCTCGATTTTCCGTCCGAAAACCTAACCCGTACCGTTACCATGCCCTATCGGCAAAACATCATCCTTATCTACAAAGAGCTTCTTCACAACATCATCAAACATGCGCAAGCCTCGTTCGTACACATCCGTTTGGTTATTACCGGCGATGAACTTGTTTTGGTTGTCACGGATAACGGCATCGGTTTTGACGCCCAGCATTCCCATGACGGCGGATACGGCGTAAAAAATCTGAAGCGGCGGACCCGGGGAATCCGCGGCGACATCCGTTGGGAAACAGCCGAAAACGGCGGAACACGAACCACATTACGATGCACTTTGGCGTAATTGGGACGGGAATTTTTGCTTGATATTCCACGGCTCGGTCTCTATATTGCGGCACATTCATTATCAAACTAAGCATGATTATCCACCGATACCTCCGTCAAAAACCAGCTATTCCGAAATCGGTTTTTTTAGCGACCGGTGCCATTATTGTGGGTGACGTCGTTATGGGTGAAGACTGTTCAGTTTGGTTTAATGCCGTGATTCGCGGCGATGTGAATACAATACGGATAGGTTCACGAACTAATATACAGGACGGTGCAATTATTCATTGCACGCTGGATAAATATGCCACGGTGATCGGTGATGATGTGTCCATCGGTCATGGTGCCATCGTGCACGGATGTACCGTTCACGATCATGTTCTGATCGGTATGGGCGCTAAAATACTGGATCGCGCTGTGATTCACCCGTATGCCATGATCGCGGCGGGTGCTGTCGTCCGAGAAGGGTTCGAAGTACCGGAACGCACATTGATGGCTGGTGTTCCTGCCAAACCCGTACGATCTCTGACGGACGACGAAATCGCGATGATTGATCGTATACCGCAAAATTATATACGTTATGCCGCGGATTACAGAACATTAAACGTTTTGGATTCAGCGGTTGTTTTTTCTTCATCACAAACCTCAAATGTATGAAAAAAATCGTTATCATTGACGACGATCAGGACTTTGTTTCGGTCGCCGGTAAAGTTCTTTCCCACATCGGTAAATTTGACGTTGTGGCGCATACCGACAGTTCGGACGCGATGGATTTGATTCGCCGTGAGAAACCCGACCTCATTATCGTGGATATCATGATGCCCAAAGTGGACGGTTTTACAATCCTTCGCAATGTTCGTACCTCAGCCGACTTACAACATATCAAAGTCATTGTGTGTTCAGCTAAAATCTTTGATGTGGATAAGAAAAATGCGCTCAAGCTCGGTGCCAATGAATATATTTCAAAAATCACCGCTGCTTCAGAACTGGTGGACAAAGTCAATGCCGTACTCGGTACGGTCTGATCTTTTTTTTACAAGGGATATCGTATGAAATACAAATTTTGGGGCGTTCGCGGTTCGATCCCAACGCCCGGCCCGGAAACCGTTGGTTACGGCGGCAACACCTCCTGTGGCGAGCTGACACTTGATGACGGCAGCATGATCATTTTCGATATGGGCTCCGGTATCCGCGTACTTGGTAACGATTTGATGAAGCGCGGTAAAAAACCGGTCGAGGCCATTATTCTCTTAAGCCATACGCACTGGGATCACATTCAGGGTTTCCCTTTTTTTGTACCGGCATTTATTCCTGGTAATAAAATTTTGATCTGTGGCTGTGAAGAAGTGGACATCAAATTGGAAACCATCATCAAAGATCAGATGAAAAGCGCGTATTTCCCTGTCGAATTGTCCGACATGCCCGCCGCTATAGGATTTAAGCGACTTTATGAAGGGCGCTTCAAAATCAGCGGAGCGCGTGTTGATACCATGTATCTTAATCACCCGGGATTCACCTTGGCTTACCGCGTGGAATACAACGGCAAATCGGTCGTCTATGCCAGCGACAACGAACCCTATCCCATTCAGGCTAGCGATGCTACAGAAATGGCCGGCATGAAATATCAGGGTAAAGACAACCATCGCATTATTGAGTTTTCCAAAAATTGCGACCTCCTGATTCACGATTGCCAATACACACCCGAACAGTATAAAACCAAAGTCGGTTGGGGCCATTCACCTTACGATTATGTCGCTGAAATCGCATGGAAAGCCAACGTAAAACGACTGGCCGTTCATCATCACGATCCGAGCCATGATGATGCATTTGTGGACGGTATCGTCAATAACGTAAAAAATCTGCTCCGCGAAAAAGGTGCACGCGCCGAAGCGTTCGGGGCGCGGGAAGGATTGGAAATCGAACTCTGATGCGCGAAGAACTGTGCCGGTTCCTAGCGCTCAAAATATAGTGTAATCGGTAGTTTGCGTCACCTGAAGATAGGGCGGGTGGCCGCATCATCATTTTTAAAACGACAGGAGTCCGTATGAACATTGTCGAACTCGACAATATTGTACTTTACTTAGACAAACAAGTGCTCGGTAAAGAACCTAATATTTCCCTAAAAGACCTCAAATCTAAAGACATCCCCAGTTTTTATAAAAACTATTTCGATCGTGAAGCCGAAAAATGGATTCGTGAAGAATCCTCCATGTTTTTATCGTCGGGCCGTTTTAATTACGATGATCCCGAGGTGCGCGCTAAGTTTGAAGAACTTTATATGATCCTGAAAAACAAAGCGATCTTCAATCGCTCCAAATTACACCGTAATATGGAGCAGGCTGTCAAACTGCAATCCAATTTCCTTATCGCACCCCAGCGCACGATGGTGCAGTTTATTTATCGCGACGATGAAACGCTCACGCCGGCGGAAGTCAAAGATTCGATGAAGTATTTTCTCGATTACGATTATTATTACAAAGCGTTGGAAACCTATTTTGCCACTAACGCCATGGAGACCATTTCGCGAGCCAAGTTTAAAAACTTCATCGCTCAATTGGACGAAAAAGCGCTGTCGCAGGACAAAACGGTTGCCGCCGTCAACGTTGCCAAAGTCATTGTCGGATTTCTCAATATGGGACGCACCCAGCAAAGCGACGTTTTGGAATCTGATATTTTGGTAAATGCTTATCAGGATCGCAGTTTACCGGAATACGTCGAAGCGATCAAACAAGCCATCAGCAAAGGAAAAACTACGCTCGCTGTCAGTGTGCTTGACACCATGTTCAAATCCTACCTGTCCACCGGTGATATAGAACCCAAAGTGGAAGTCAAACCGACTAAAGTGGAAGTCACCAAATACGACGACAAAACCGATATCATTAATACCAAAAATCTCAATAATCTGGTTTCACAGATCGAAGATATCGCAGAAGAACCGGTGATGGCTGATGTGGATGCGCTCTTCGAAGAGGACGATGACGATATCGTACTTACACCGCAGCCGGAAGTAAAGCCGATCAAAGCCGAAGCCCCCAAACCTGTTGAAACGCCCAAAGC
This sequence comes from bacterium, assembly GCA_013360215.1. Lineage (NCBI taxonomy): Bacteria > bacterium. Next base: position 181,203 of record JABWCP010000003.1, read on the forward strand.
GGAGGTCCATACACCGTCATCCGGCGGCCACGCCAGTGTGTCGGATCAGTTTGCCGATCAGCTTGCCAAAAACATGGGACAGGCCGATGTGCTCGAAGACCTCAACAAAATCATCGAAGACAAAGACAAAAAGACCTATATCAAAAAGCTCTTTAAGAAAAAAGACAAAGAGTTTTTTGATCTCATTGCGACACTCAATGCCGCCAAAAATTGGAAAGATGCCAATAACATCATTGATGACGAATTCTATCGGCTCGAAATCAATCCGTACCAAAGTGAAGCCATTGCTTTCACTGATGCCGTGTATTCGCGGTATTTTCCTAAGAGCTGAAATCAAAAAAGTATCAATTAAAAAACCCGGTAAGGCCGGGTTTTTTAATTTAAGCTCAGTATTTGTTAAATCATTTTACATCGTTTGTATCAACTCGACTAATTTGCCCATGCCTCCCATACCCGTTTTCGCAAACGTTGCGTCGGCGCCTGCCGCCTCCGCTTTGGCTTTGTATTCTTCAAGCGACCCGGTATGAAAAATAATCTTAGGCCGCGCAGGGTTGACGGCTTTCACTTCGCTGCAAACTTCGATCCCGCTTTTATGGGGCATATTGGTATCCAGGATAATCACGTCCGGGTCAAACGATTTGACTTTTTCTATCGCTTGCAAACCGTCTTCTGCAAAATCCATTTCAAAACCGGCTTTGCCTAATACGATCTTCAAAAGGCTGCGTACGGTATTTTCGTCATCCACGATCAAAACTTTTTTGGGCACGGTATATTCCTTCTTAAGATTTAAGATTTCACAAAATGTTTACCGCTTAGCTGACGCACGGCACCGCGGATTTCTAACTGTAAAAGATGGGACAGCGCTTCATGTGCATTCATACGGGCAGCCTCTGCGATAGCATCAATGTGAAGCGGTTCCGGTGATAATTTTTCATACACCGATTGTTCTTCCAAGCTGAGTTGGATCGCCGGTGTAGGTATACGTTTTGTTTGTGTTAAACGACCTTCTAATTCCTGCAAAATATCATCTACCGTTTCGACGAGTTTAGCACCGCTACGGATCAATCGATTACTGCCTTTGGCTTGCGGATTGGTAGCCAGGCCGGGCACGGCAAACACCTCGCGGTTCTGATCCAGTGCATAATCCGCCGTAATCAGAGCACCGCTTTTTTCGCCGGCTTCAATGACAACTGTACCGAGCGAAAGTCCGCTGATGATTCGGTTTCGTCCGGGAAAATGCGTTGCATCCGGGCCTGTCCCCATCGGATAGTCCGCCAGGATCGCACCGCGGTGCGCTATTTCCATAGCCAATCTGTAATTTTCACTGGGATAGATATGATCCACGCCGGAACCCAGCACGGCGATCGTACGTCCTCCGCTGCGTAATGCCGCGGCATGCGCTACCGTATCAATACCCCGCGCCAACCCACTGACGACGGTAATACCGCGTTGAGCTAACTCTTGCGCAAGCTTTTCTGCCATCGCACGCCCGTACGCCGTCGGCTGACGTGTTCCGACGATCGCTATCGCATGGGCATCCTCCGGCATTATTGCCCCGCGCACAAACAAAAACGTGGGTGCGGTTTCAGTTTGTGTGAGTAATTCCGGAAATCCAGATTCGGAAAAAACCAATAATTCCGTCGCGCTTTCCTGCATGGATCGCATCTGCGCATGAGCAAAAGCAATGCTTGCTTCATGGTCCTGCTTGATGCGCTCGGCGGTCGGCGCATCCATACCTTGCACGGCAGCTAATGCTTTGGCCGAAGCGCTGAGAACGGACGCGGGCGACCCAAAGTGACGAATAAGATTGCGCAATCGGGCATGCCCCATACCGCGCACACCGATCAGGCGTAATAAATCAAAATTTTGGTCCTTATGCGAACGATGCGTCACACTCATAGATAGATCAATCCGTTTGAATTTCCCCAATCGAAAAGCCGCGTAATGTAATATGCACTCCGCATAAATGCAAGAAGCGCTGGTTTGTTTTTCGTAAAAATGAATCCCAAGCTACTTAAAAAAGCACCATACTTTATAACTATTCAAAACAGCTACTTAACCATTTCCGCTTGACTTTATAATCCATTTACATAAATTATTTTACCTTTCAAGTACCAGTTCTTATAAAGTACATGCCGTATATGGGGCGGCTGAAATCGTTCGCATCTTTTTGTTAAATTATTATGAGGATTTTATGATCGTAAAATCTACGCTTTTGTTGCTTTGGACTCTGATTGCGGCATGCAGTGCATCGCGTACACAGGTTGAGGCCCAGCAAGGTGCGGAAAAATATCAATTGATTGCTATCGAAAAATTTTCAAAAGATATTAAATACGTATTCAATAGTAAGCGATCTTACGTATTATGCATCAAAGAAACGCGCCCGGAACGCCCTCCGCAGATCAATGTATTGAGTTTTTTGTTGATCGAAGCCGCCTCCGGCCAGATCGTGCTTGAAGAAACCATAGCCAATGCCCAAGCCGAATGGGTATCCGAATCTGAAGTACGCGTGACGTTTATACCCGGAATAATCAAAGAAGGCGAACATTCTCCTAACGGTTACATATATAACATTCAGACCCATAAAAAAACCGACTTACAAGCTAAAGCACATTAATAAATAATATCTATATCCAATAACATTACTCTTCATCTAATCCGCAAAGGAGTCTATCATGAGAGGGTTTTTACGATCCCGCAGTTGGTTGATCATGACGGCAACCATCACTGCACTGGCTGTAATCACGACGTCCGATTGGAAACCGAGCCAACCGGAGCAATACCGAAAAAAGAAAGAAGAAGTCAAACGTTTTGACAAACCCGATGAATTTATCAAAGCATTTCGCGATATGCGGATCCGCGACGGTAAAACCAAATCGGATTATCCGCAAAACTATAAGTTAACTGAAATGCGCCGTTTCGGAATTATCCCGAAAGACGGAGAAATAGGAACCTCAGTTCAGCGTATAGGCAAAACCGGTGCAACACTGGACTGGGTTGAACGCGGGCCCAACAATGTGCCCGGACGTACACGCGGTATGATCGTAGATCCCGACGATGCCACAGGTGCGACGTGGTTTGCCGGATCCGTCGGCGGCGGTGTTTGGAAAACCACCAATAGCGGTTTTTCATGGACTCCGTTGACCGAAGGCATCCCCAATCTTGCTACGACCTCACTCGCAATGGCTCCCTCCAATCATAATATTATTTATGTCGGCACAGGAGAAGGCTTCGGTAATTTAGACGGTGTCGGCGGTGATGGTATTTTTAAAACGACCAACAAAGGCGCGAGCTGGACACAACTTGCAAGTACGATCGCCGTTAATTCTTCCAGTTCAAATCGTAATTTTGAATTTGTTAATCGAATCTCCGTTCATCCGACCGATCCCAGCACTTTGGTCGTCGCTACAAATACCGGTATTATGCGTTCTACCGATGGCGGTGATACTTGGACCAAAGTACATACTTCAGCATCGGCGGTTCAAGATCTTGTGGCAAATCCTCAAAATTGGAATACGCAGTATGCATCCAAAAATGCAAGCGGGATTATTAAATCTTTAGACGGTGGGATTACATGGACGAGCTATTCCACCGGAATTACACAAGCGCAACGTATAGAGGTTGCCATATCACCGGTGGATACCAATCGTCTATATTTAGCGGTTGAGAATGCATCCGATTTATCGGATTTGTATGTAACCTATAACGGCGGTACACAATGGTACCTAGTAAACGTTCAAACCGGTACCAATCCTGATTGGCTTAACGGCCAAGGATGGTATGATAATACCATCGTCGCCCACCCAACTAATCCTAATGTATGCTATACAGCCGGTGTATCCGTTTTCAAACATAGTATTGTCGGTGACGGGCCCACTGTCCGTGTAACTCTAGTAGACACCGTCGGAACGGCCGGTTGGCTTGCGTTCCAAAATTTTGGACTTTCATATTTAGGCGGCGGTGTAAGTACAGGAGAAAATGGATTTGGAAGCACCAACCCCGTTGGACTCACAAGCCAAGATTCCAATATGAGTATCGAAGTTCGTTTTGGACCCGGCCGCTCTCAAAAAGCCCATCGTTTCAAAACCGACGCTCAAGGAGCAGGACAAACATCGCCAAACTATAAATATCAAAATTATGTAAATGTGCCTTTTGAAGCGTGGGATGTAACCAATAACCGTCAAATCAACATTAGTTTTCGTGATGAAAACAATGACGGCGAATTTGACATAGAGCTGAGCTCCGGAGACGGCGTATATCGAGAATATTTTTTCGTCGAAGGATCCACGTACAACAGTGGCACTCCGGATCCTAATATTACCGTTGACGGGGGTTTTAAATACAGAGTAGTACTTGAAGTAGGACCGGCACTTCCGACTGATGTGGATTGGAATCCTGCAACCATTCCGGATTCAAAAATTTCCCTGACACGTATTACCAATCAAACAAAACTTCGCACATCGGAAGTACGTTCTGATCCCTATGGACAATTTAGCGGACCTAACTCCAATGTGCATCCGGATCACCACAATCTGATGATTATTCCGGTCGCCGGTGCACCGTTTAAAATACTCAATGCGAACGATGGTGGTGTGTGGATATCTTTGGATTCGGCCGGATCATTTGCCTTAGCAAGCGGCGGATACAATACGACCCAATTTTACGGAGTTGACAAAGCTAAAGGATCGAATACATATATCGCCGGCGCACAGGATAATGGTACATGGTTGAGTTCTGCAAATCCCACATCAACATCCGGATGGGCTTCGAAAATCGGAGGCGACGGGTTTGAAGCGCTGTGGAACTACGGAAACTCAAACTTGTTACTTGGCGCGTCGCAATTCAACGGCGTCCAACGTTCTTCCAATGCAGGTGCATCGTTTTCAAATTCAATTTCAGGATTGGCAACCGGTTCCGGTAATGCACCTTTTGTGTCTAACTTGTCTAATTCCCCACTTGATCCTGATCTTGTATTTGCGGTAGGCGCTCAAGGGGTTTATCGCTCTACTAATTTTGGATCGTCATGGACTCTTGTTTCAATTCCTTCGCAATGGGGTATGTGGAGCATGTCAGGTACAGAGATATCATTAGCCAATTCAAATATCGTTTGGGCACATGGAGGGATGTCTAATACTGGTACGCGCCGAAAAGTTCATGTATCAAAAGATCGAGGTGCCACTTTCGCTCCTGTTAATAACTACCTTACTAACAGCAATGACACGACTTCGACGATCGGATTGATTAGTGGATTTGCTACGCACCCCCGTGAAGACAGCACAGCCTATGCTTTGTTTTCAGTTGCCGATGCTCCGAAAATTTTGCGAACGACTAATTTAGGATCCACTTGGGAGGATATTTCCGGATTCGGCGATGATAACAACAGCAGTAACGGCTTTCCCGATGTTGCGGTTTATACATTGATCGTAATGCCGCATAACACCAATGAAATTTGGGCCGGTACGGAGATTGGTTTATTTATTTCTACCAATAACGGTGCAACATGGTCCTATGCCAATAACGGTCTTCCTGCGGTAGCCATCTGGCAAATGTCTATCAAAGACAAACAGGTGATCGTCGCAACCCACGGGCGTGGGGTGTGGACCGTAGATATATCCGGTATCCCTGCTATACCTACATCATCCGGAACGATAGCCACAATGCGACTAGGAAAGAATTTTTCCAAAGTGTTTGCCGCAAAACTTTCTTCCTATTTTACTAATCCGGATGGAACGGGCTTTACCTATTCTGTCAAAACTTCCAACGGTGGCGTCGTGCCGGTGATTTCTTCCGACTCGCTATATCTTACGAGCACGACCGATTATGTGGGAAGTGTGACCGTTAGCGCATACGCCTACAATGGTTATAAGCTCAACAAATCGTTTACTGTTAATGTCGAAAACGATGTTGTTGCCCCAGTATTGTCGGTTGGCGCCCTGACTACACCGGCTATTGATGCAGTCAAGTTTGGGGTCACGGCGGACGAACCCATTAAAAATGTATTATTAGCGGTCAATAGCCAGTCGGTGAGTTTGTCCAAACAAGGTAATATTTATTTTGGAACGTACACGATCGCTTCATCGCGCACACTCACGGTGGCCGTCAGCGCTAAAGATACTTCTGATAACCTTTCATCCAAAAACGTGACCTATAATGTTGCTGCACTGTCGAAACCACTAGTAATTGATAAATATACCATTACGGGTAAGGGTAACGAGGGGTATATTTTGGCCACGACCACAGCGGCTGAAAATATTCCTACCGGATGGACGGAAATCGCGCCTGCGATTCGCATGATGGCGACGGCTCCCGGCGCTGATCTTAAAGTCGAAGCCAATGTACAAGGGTTACAAGACGTTGTTGCTGACCCACAATTCGACGAATCCCGCATAGGTATTTACGAATTTGCAGAAGGCCAATGGCGCCACATAGCGGAAGCTAATAATGGACGCGTCATGGCCAAGCATACAGGCAATCCGGTAGCTATTTACTATAATCCGGATTATAACGTTGTCCCAAATAAATATGAGCTCGAGCAGAATTATCCCAATCCGTTTAACCCCAGTACAATGATTCGTTATTCTGTTAAGAATGAAGGCCGTGTAGTGATCAAAGTGTACAATATGCTTGGACAAGAAGTGCGTACATTGGTTAATGAACACAAACCGGCAGGGCGCTTTAACGTTTCTTGGGACGGTCGAAATAATGCGGGACAAACGGTTTCAACCGGCGTTTACATTTATCGTATGCAGGCTGGTTCTGTCATTCAAAACCGCAAAATGCTTTTTGTAAAATAAGTTTAATTTTATAAACAGGCCGTCGTTGTGTAAACATAATGGCCTTACAGAAAAGGATACTTTATATGAAAAATATGCAATGGATTTTATTTGCTATCGCCATCACTTTGGTGGTAGCCTGCGGAGGTGGGGGCGGTAAATCATCCGGTCCTGATCTTGATGATGCCAAAACGGATTTTTCTTCAGGCAACTATGCCGATGCACTTACGACATATCTCAGCTTGGTAGATAAAGAAGGAGCGTCGGCGCAAGTCGGTGCAGGATGGTGCTACAATCGGCTCGGTACCTACAGCAGTGCCATCACACAATTTGCCGCCGCCGCTGGTGATTCTAATGTGGACGGATATGCTGGATGGGGGCTAGCCTTATGGGCCACTGATGCAAGCGCATCCACTGCGCAAAGCGTCATCGATAAAGCAAACTTTGTTATTCGCAAAAATCCTGCGTTTACTTTATCGTTAGATTCACGCATAGATGTTGACCATATCGTATACATTAAAGCATGCAGTCATTTGTTGCTTCAACAATATCAGTCATGTGTAGATGCCATAAAAATGCTGCCCAACCAATCTGGTTATAGCGTCAATGTGTCCGATCCCAATATTCATTCATTACTTTTGGCTAAATTGGAATCACTCGGATCTGCATCTTAAGTAATCAAAGCATATTCATTAAAAAAACCTCCCGATTTTGTCGGGAGGTTTTTTTATGTGGAAATTGAACTTAAAAGACGAATCAAAAACTTATCGCATTACAAAACTACGGAACTCTTTTAATAATACCCTCTTTGACTTCGTATTTTCCCGGACCAAGCTTAAACGTTTTAGGATTACGTGTCCCCGCTGTACCGGCATTGGACTGTCCGGCGGAATAAACACCTTCTAAAACAGCGATTACTTCCGCTTTAAGTTCGATCGTTTGATTATATTTTAAAACCGTGTATCCCAATTGCGTTGCCATATAGTCCGTCGTACCTTTGGCCGCCGTCACAAATCCATTGCTCCGCTGCGATGATGCATCCAACAAACCTTTCCACTGGTCTTCCGAAATGCGTTTAGCCGTCTTCAATTGATCTGTATTGTAGGATTTATCCTGTGCGGAAACAATACCTGTCAAAACTACTGACATCAAAAATAAATACAACGCTTTCATGAAGTCACCTCTTTTACCTTAGTTTGATTGTCAAATAATAACTTTCGCTAACGAAAGAGTCAAAACAAATTATTGAATTCAAAGTGATTTCTTGATTATCCATTCTCTTTTTTCTATTATTTCGGATTGCTCTCACTAAAAAACGGAATCTAACGATCACCTATGCAGTTACGCGTTGCCAGTATCACCGATCGGGGGCTCAATCCCAGTCGCACACACAATGAAGACAGTTTTTTTACAGGAAACCAGCTTTATATAGTCGCCGACGGACTCGGCGGAGAATTGGCCGGCGAAGTGGCCAGTCAGATGACGATTGAAAAATTCAACGAATGGTTCCCCGATGCCACACGGGAATCGGCGAATGAAGCTGTCAGTGAACTCGCCGCTATTGAACGCACGGTCAAACGGGTCAACGCTTATGTGTATCAGGAAGCACAAAAGCCCGAATTTAAAAATATGGGATCCACCTTATCGATCTTATATTTTTTCAGGAATCATGCGCTAATCGGTCACGTCGGTGACAGCAAGATCTATCGTGTTCGCAACGGTAAAACCGAACAACTCAGCCATGATCAAAGCATGGTACAGCAGCTTTTGGATAAAGGCATTATTACCACCGAACAAGCTAAACGTCATCCGATGCGCAATGTTTTGCTGAGCTGCATCGCGCACAAGCCGGATATTGACGTCTTTACGTATGACACCGATATACAGAACGGGGATTTTTATTTGTTATGCTCGGATGGCGTGTCCGAGTATGTCGGTCACGGGGCTATTGCCGAGATGGCGGGCAACGGATTTTCAGGAGAAGAAATTTGTGCCACTATCAAAAATATCGTGTATGCCGGCGGCGCCATGGACAATATGACGGCAATCGTCATATTTGTCGATCAGGTTGACGCGTAAAAAACTCCGCTAACCTTTTTTTTCTTCCACGATCTGCCGCAACGCTTCCAAGTCTTTCATCATCTGTTTTTGTTTGCTATTCATACGCTGTACATAGTAGAACAGCAATACCCATATCGCGGCAAATGCGGCAAACAAGTAACCTAAATTCTCCATCGAAATTATTCCTTAACCGTTATTTTTTTCAGGCGGATAGTAACGCATATATACAACATCGCTCAATCGAATCGCTTCTTTACAATACGGATCAACTTTCTTTTCGAATAGCATATCATCCACCACCGTGATCGCCTCTTTCCACGTTTTACTGCGATTGACTTGACTCACAAAATCACGATAGTACGCTTCATCACCGCCAAAAATAGACTTCATAAAAATCTGTTCATCTTTCGGCGTGATCACCGACTGCAAAAGCACTAAATTATCCGATTCTTTGATATCCTTAAGACGGATGGTTTGCGTATCGTCCGAAAAACCTTGGACCAGCTCTTCTTTGATAAATTCGCCCGTTACCTCTGCGACTGTTTCAGGAGCAAATTTTATTTTAGTCGAACCGGTTTTAGCTTTCATATCTGCGGGAAAAGCTATCGTCTCAACAGTCGGCTCTTTCGGCTTGGGGCGCAGTTCGTCGGTTTTTTCCTTTGAAGGTTGATGGCTTAATATCGCATTGAGGTCGATAATCTCGCCGCTTTCTTCGTCCTTTCGCACTTTATCGATGACGAGATCCGTAGTATCTTTGGGCTTAGCCGCGGGTCTGGATTCGACCGGTGAGGGCTCCGATTTAGGTGATAGATTCACGATCGTTTTTTCGGCCGCCACGGCTTTCTTCTCTTTCAGTATAACAAAACGATTGAGAACTTGTCGTAAGCCGTAAATATTGATCTGCTCATTGCCCAATTCCTTTTCGATATTGAGCGCTACTTCAAAATCACGCAACGAACGATCGGCAAAAGCCTTCATCAACAAACCAATTTCGATCGTATTTGTCGACGCGCCGCGCAGCTCATTCACTTCTTTCATCACAAGACCGCACAGTTTGAGCACGTTCTCCAGAGCATCTTTACCAAAAAGGCTTTGATTGATCTCGTTGATGAGCAGACGAAGCTGGATTTTATTGAGATGCGTGATGGCTTTGGCTTTAGCATAACGCTCCAAAGCATCGGGATAGTATTTGTAGATTTCAAACACACGGTACTGATTGACGATCTCTTCGATCGTACGCGCCGGCGTATCGGCAAACATCAACGATTCGACCGTTGCCAGCGGCATCGTGATGTATTGCAAACGTAACAATAACGACTCGCGAAGCGTTTGTTCCACTTCCGTTTTCGGTATCAGCCATTCGCGTTTCAGTTCATCCACCAATATATCCAACGCCTTATCTACCGGCGCTTTGCCGTAAGGAAGGGCTGTATTGATGCGCGCCGCCACGATGCGGGCTTTTTCTGCTCGAAAAATCTGTTCGTACTTACCGGTAAAGATTTTCCGAACCACTTCATCCGAACCTTTTCCGGTCAGTTCAAAATACGACCAGTGATTCTGGTCCGTATGCATCTTCTGACGGATTTGTTCATAAATCCCGTCAACTATCGTTTCAAACATACCCCGTTTCACCCGCGCACCGCGCGCGGGAGCCCTTTATTATGATGAGCCGTCAGAACTACTGACAGCTTGCGCAGTGCCTGATCAGTCCTGCGCCTCCTCCGATTCTTCTTCTTTGATACTTGTAATATCTGAAATCGTGTCGTCTTCTTTCAGTTTGACGAGACGAACGCCTTGGGTATTACGGCCCATCGTACGAATGTCCGCCATTTTGAGGCGAATGACCATACCGTTTTGCGTGATGATCATCAGATCTTCATTGTCCACCACTTCACGGATAGCAATCATGGCCCCGGTTTTGTCGGTGGCTTTCATTGAGATGATACCTTTTCCGCCGCGGCGTGTGGTGCGATAATCGCCGACTTCGCTGCGTTTGCCATAACCCATATCGGAAACGACAAGGATCGTACCGTTTTCACGTTTGAGTGAGACCATGCCGACCACATAATCACCTTTTTCCAAATTGATACCGGTGACGCCGCGCGCCGAGCGACCCATTTCACGAACTTCTTCACCGTGGAAACGAATAGCGATACCGTCATGCGTTCCGAGCAATACATCTTGCTTAAGATCAGTCAACTGAGCGTCTACAAGATCATCGTTTTTCTCGATGGTAATAGCGATGATACCGCCTTTGCGGGGATTGCTGTATTCGGAAAGATTGGAACGTTTGATGACACCTTCTTTGGTTACCATCAATACGGACAATTGATCACTGAATTCTTTGACATTGATCACGGCACGGATTTTCTCGTCCGATTGCTGTTCGATCAGGTTACTGATGTGTTTACCGCGCGCCGTTTTACTAAGCTCAGGCACTTCATACACCTTCAGCCAATAACAACGGCCCTTGTTGGTAAAGAACATGATGTATTCGTGCGTGGAAGCAACAAAAAGATGCTCGATAAAATCATCATCCTTGGTCTGACCGCCGGATACACCTTGACCTCCGCGGCCCTGGCGACGATAACCGCTCACAGGGAAGCGCTTGATATAACCCTGCCGCGAAATGGTGACAACCACTTCTTCTTCAGCGATCGTATCTTCAAAGTCAATTTCTTCAACTTCTTTTTTGAGGATCTCCGTACGGCGTTCATCGCCGAACGTTTTACGAATATCCGCCAATTCATCTTTGATGATCGCCATACGTTTGGCTTTGCTGGCGAGAATACCTTTGAGCTTTTCAATAAGCTTGATCACGTCACGGTATTCGTTTTCGATTTTTTCGACTTCCAGGTTCGTAAGGCGCTGGAGCTGCATTTTGAGAATTTCCGTCGCCTGAATTTCGGAAAGCTTGTATTTTTTCATCAAGCCTTCTTTAGCCACGGCAGGATCTTTGGACTTTTTGATCAGCTGAATGATCGCATCAATATTCTCAAGCGCTATTTTTAAGCCTTCTAAAATGTGCGCACGGCGTTCTGCGGCTTCGAGTTCGAATTGCGTACGGCGTTGCACCACTTCGTGGCGATGGTCAATGAAATGCTGAAGCGTTTGCTTAAGATTGAGGACCATCGGGCGTCCGTCCACAAGCGCCAGAATGATAATACCGAACGTCGTTTGCATCTGCGTATGCTTGAAGAGGTTATTCATCACCACTTGCGCATTGGCATCACGCTTCAGTTCGATCACTACGCGGATACCGTCGCGATCGGATTCGTCGCGCAGAGCGCTGATATCTTCGACTTTTTTCTCACGCACGAGATCGGAAATTTTTTCGACAAGATTCGCTTTATTCACCGTGTACGGGAGTTCGGTGATAATAATGCTTTGCCGATTATTTTTATTGGTCTCGATATTGGCGCGCGCGCGGATGATGATTTTACCGCGGCCTGTTTCGTAGGCTTCTTTGATACCCGCCACGCCATTGATGATGCCGGCCGTCGGAAAATCCGGTCCTTTGATATGCTTCATCAAATCTTTGATCGTGATTTCCGGATCGTCGATCAACGCATGCAATCCGTCCACCACCTCCGTCAGATTATGCGGAGGAATATTGGTCGCCATACCGACGGCAATACCGGTAGAACCGTTGACCAGCAAATTCGGCATAACCGCCGGAAGCACTTCCGGCATTTTGAGCGTATCGTCAAAATTGGGTACAAAATTAACCGTGTTTTTTTCGAGATCGCGCAACATTTCTTCAGCGATACGGGACAAGCGGCACTCCGTATAACGCATGGCGGCCGGCGAATCGCCGTCAATCGAACCGAAATTACCCTGCCCATCCACCAGCATATAGCGCAGCGAAAAAGGTTGGGCCATACGAACGATCGTATCGTACACGGCCGTGTCGCCGTGCGGGTGGTATTTACCAAGCACTTCACCGACGATACGCGCCGATTTTTTATACGGCTTATTGTAAGACATGCCGAGTTCATTCATACCAAAAAGCACGCGGCGATGCACCGGTTTCAATCCGTCGCGCACATCCGGAATCGCACGGGACACAATGACGGACATCGAATAATCGATGTAACATTCCCGCATCTCGTCTTCGATATTACGCGGAACAAGTTTTTCTATAGTGGACATCGGGTTACCTTTAATTCCTTTCCATTACTTTATATCAATTTTAATAGTAGTTTTCCAAAGCTGAAAAAAATCTGTCTGCCCTAGCTCGTCGTCAAATTGCCTTATCATTTGTTCGATTCGTCGGATATTGAGTCTATCCTTCTGTACTTGTATAATTTTCTGAACATCGTCAACATCCTTAGGGCGTCCGGCAATAAGTTTCTGAACAATCAAATACTCCGGAGCTATAAAATTAACTTCCGTTCCTCTAATCTGTTTCCGTTGACCGTTAGTAATCGCATCATATTCAAACTGCGTCGCGCTAAAAATAAGATCCACTTTTATTCCGGTTGATCGATGCCTCAACGGTAAAACCCACGTATCCCGAGCGAATGTTTCGGGATGATCCGTCATAGACTCAAACGCCGTCAATTTTTTAAGAACATCTTCGCATTGATCCGGCAACAGTCGCATCGTCACATCAATATCTTTTGTAAAACGCGTTTCGCCGTAATAAATGGCCGCCTGACCTCCGACAATCATGTACGGGATAGAAGCCTCATTCAGCTGTGTTGCGATAGCGATCAACGCTTCGTCAAGCAACATAAGAGCGCAATCGTTTCCGAACTTCAACCATTTTCAGGCGATGTTGATATGCGTCAGAATCTTTTGACATTTCCGAAGCGACGTCGTTACTAAAAATGCCAGGATTGCGTTGTAACGCCGTACAATATAGCTCTTCAAACTCGGCGACTTTGGCTTCATAAGGCATATTTTCGTACACCGTTTTTCTTTGTTTAGAATCCCAACGATGGAATGCCGCCCATGCTTTCTGGCGACGAATGTAATCTTCGCGCGACATAATTATACATCCAAATTGCGTACGTATTTCGCATTGTCTTCGATAAATTTACGGCGCGGTTCGACGGCGTCACCCATCAACGTAGAAAACACGTGATCGGCGGTCGCTGCATCTTCGATAGTCACCTGCATCATGACGCGTTTGTCCGGATCCATCGTCGTGGACCAAAGCTGCTCGGGGTTCATTTCACCCAAACCTTTGTACCGCTGAATATTGGTATCTTCTTCTTTGGCGCCCCACTGTTTGAGCATGGCGGCTTTTTCTTCATCATCAAACGCGTATTTTTCTTCTTTACCTTTTTTCAAGCGATATAGCGGCGGCTGGGCAATGTATAAGTTACCGTTTTCGACCAATTGGCGCATGTGACGGAAGAAAAACGTGAGCAGCAGCGTGCGAATATGTGCACCGTCCACGTCGGCATCGGTCATGATAATGACTTTGCCGTAGCGCAGGTTGGCGAGATTAAAATCATCGGTACCGATGCCCGTGCCGATCGCGCTTACGATGGTAAGAATTTCCTCATTGGAAAGCATTTTATCGAGACGCGCTTTTTCGACGTTGAGGATTTTACCTTTCAGGGGGAGAATTGCCTGAAAACGACGATCACGGCCTTGCTTGGCCGAGCCGCCGGCGGAATCACCCTCGACGAGATAAATTTCACAATATTGCGGATCGCTGATGGAGCAATCGGCTAATTTTCCGGGAAGACCGGATGACTCCAGCATGTTTTTCTTACGCGTAAGATCACGCGCTTTACGTGCAGCTTCGCGGGCACGCGCGGCCTGAAGACACTTATCAATAATCTGTTTGGCAACACCGGGACTCTTTTCGAGAAACTCCATCAGACCTTCGCCGACAGCTTGTTCCACGATACCCTTAACTTCGCTATTACCCAGTTTGGTTTTGGTTTGCCCTTCAAATTGCGGCTCGGCGATCTTAACGCTGATAATCGCTGTCAGACCTTCGCGGGTATCATCGCCCTGAATCGAGATGCCTTCTTTTTCTTTGACCAGATTGTTTTTAGTCGCGTAATTATTCAGAGTACGCGTAAGCGCTGTACGAAAACCGGAAAGGTGCGTGCCGCCTTCGACGGTATTGATGTTATTGACGTAGCTGAATACGTTTTCGTTGTAGGAATCGTTGTACTGAAATGCAATCTCGACCGGCACGTTTTCTTTTTCGGTTTCGATATAGATCGGTTTTTTCATCAGCGCCGTACGCGATTCGTCAAGATATTGGACGAACTGCGAAATGCCGCCTTCGTAGTGGTATTCTTCGCGACGATTCTTTTCGCGTTTATCTTCCAGCGTGATTTTCAGATTGCGGTTGAGAAATGCCAGTTCGCGCATACGTGCGGACAATGTGTCAAAAGTGTACACGATTTTTTTGAAAATCGTACTGTCCGCCATAAACGTCGTTGTCGTACCGCTTTCTTTGGACTTGCCCACTTCGTCAACTTTGGTCGTCGAACGACCGGCTTTGTATTTCTGACGATACATCTTTCCGTTTCGGCGCACTTCGACTTCGCACCATTCGGAAAGCGCATTGACGACGGACGCACCGACACCGTGCAAACCGCCGGAGACTTTGTACGTATTTTTGTCAAACTTACCGCCGGCGCCTAGCACGGTCATAACGACTTCGACCGCAGGTTTCTTTTCCGTCGGGTGCATGTCCACGGGAATACCGCGGCCATTGTCCACGACGGTGATCGAATTATCTTCATTGATGGAAACATTGATCTCCGTGCAATAACCGGCCATCGCTTCGTCAATGGAGTTATCAACAATTTCATACACCAGATGGTGCAAACCGCGGGTACTGACATCGCCGATATACATCGCGGGACGACGACGAACGTGCTCTAGTCCTTCGAGAACCTGAATATTTTCAGCGTCGTATTTTGCGCCGGTTTTTTTCTGTTCTTTTTCTGCCATGAATCCTTTAGTCCTTTTAATCTATGATTATGATTTATTTTCTGACGGTTCTTATTTCAATCTTTCCAGTACACCCTTTCGCTTAACGATATTCTTGTAATCCCATTGTATCGTTTTGGCTTTTTTTAACCAACGCGCCAAGTCTTTTTTGATAACCTGATCCGCGCTTGTAAAACGTTTTTCCGCTGCTTTGAAACGGCCTTCATTTTGCAGACCGGGTTCATCAAATGACTGTCCGCTCCAAAAGAGCAATCGAATGCAGCTTTTCAGCTTGCTGTATCCGACAATCGGATTCCCATCAAGAAACCAAACCGGATGCGCATGCCATACTTTGTTTTCGGCCTCCGGCAATCCGCGGCTAATCTCAGCGTACAGTGTTTCGCAGATCAGCCGATCTTCGTCGGAGAGTTGGCCGTGATAGGCTTTAACATCTTTATGCATAACGCATTATTTCAAAATTACCGGAAAACTATTTCGCGTACTATTTTTTCACCTAACGCGGAATTGATCCGTTCGATAATATTTCTTTTTTGATAAAAAAGTTCCTGCCGCCACACGCTATTGACCACCTCCAAAAAAAGCAGTCCGTCTTCGATCTTGACCGCTTTGGCGCGCTGAGTAAATGCCGTTCCCATGAGGCGTTCAAACTGCTCCAGAACGACCTGCTCGTGTACACGATCCGCGATCTTATAACGTTTGAGTAACTTATCCAGCGCTTCACCGAGCGGCGTCGCATCTGTTTTTTTGGGTTTCACGCACTTACACTTCCGTTTATCACTTTAAAATGCCGGATCGGTCTTTTGGTTTCAAAATCACGTTCCGTATCGGCGCTTGTTAAAAAAACCTGGCCGGCGTTTTCAAGATACCGGATAAGATTATGACGTCTTGTCCAATCCAGTTCCGAAAAAACATCATCCAGCAAAAGCAGAGGTTGCAACTCCCGGCGTTCGGCCATATGTAGAAACTCGGCCAGTTTCAACGCCAGCGCCATGGTTTTGAGTTGTCCTTGCGAACCAAACTCACGTATCGCTTTGTCGTTAAGTAAAAGCAAAAGTTCGTCTTTGTGCGGCCCGATCAGCGAAGTTTGGCGCATCATTTCGCGATCGCGGTTTTCAGCGATTGTTTTAGCCATCGCCTCCGCGATACTTTGATCGTCGGGCAAAGTTTCGCACCACCTGTTTATCGTATCCGCATTGGCGATCGTACTTTTATAACTGATGGATGCCTGTTCGGATACCACGGCCAACTCGCCATATACGCGCGCCGCCCATCCGGCAAAAGACCGTACAAACTCCAATCGGCGCCGAATAATACGCGCACCGACCGTAGCCAATTCACGATCCCAAACCGCAAGCAGATCCGGTCTTAAAAACGTGGCGGCAAATAAAGCATTGCGCTGTTTCAAAGCCTGCCGATAGTCCAACAAATCTTTGAGGTACACCGGATATAATTGCGACAGCGCCATATCAAGCCAGCGGCGTCGGTTACCGGGAGCGCCGGACACGATCGCTACATCTTCCGGAGCGGAAATCACCGCCGGGAAACGTCCGATATGTTCCGAAAAACGATCCTGACGTTTTTTTCCGACCAAAAGCGATTTGCCTTCCGCACGATGTACGACAAGGCGTATTTCATCATTTTCCAAAGAACTTTCATCGCGGGCCAATTGCCCTTCGATATCAAAATACGACGTATTAAACCGGATGGCCGATTCGTCTTCCGTCGTTTTAAAACTTTTAGTGAGGCAAAGATAATAAACGGCTTCCAGCAGCGACGTTTTGCCTTGTCCGTTATCGCCCGTAATCACATTGAGACCCGGAGCAAACTGTATTTCCGCGTCGGTATAATTGCGAAAATCCCGGAGCCTGAGACGGCGAATGAGCACGGAACGGGTCAGCCTCCGCGTTAATCGTTGAGGCGAACGGGCATCACCAGCATCATCTGATTTTCATGCTCGAGTTGATGCGACGGCGTGATCACACCGGCCGTTGTGGGGCCTTTGTACGCGATGACGACATCCTGCGTGTCAATATTATTGAGTGCGCTCAAAAGGAGCTGCGCATTATAACCGATCTGCAAGGCATCGCCATCATACTCGGCTTTGATCTGGTTGGAACCCTTACCGCCGCCGTCCACATCTTCGGCGGAAATGCGCGCGCCGTCTTTGTCCATCGCGAGACGAATCTGGTGCGTAATCGGATTGGCAAAAATCGAAGCACGGCGAACTTTTTCGACAAGCGTAGCGGCATCCACCGTCAATTTTTTATTATTGTCGCCGGGGATCACACGTTCATAATCCGGATAATTTTCATCCAAAATACGTCCGAAAAGTTGGGTGTCGCCCATGTCGAAACAAATGTGATTTTGTCCGAAAATAATTTTGGTCGCGTCTTTGGTGTCTTTGGCTACTTCAGACAAAGCTTTGGTCGGCACGATCACGTTGGTTTTTTCTTTGATCGTGGTTTCAAATTTGGTGCATACCATTTTACCAAGGCGATGACCGTCGGTCGCTACAAGGCGAAACTCGCTGCCATGAATCTGAAAAAGAACACCCGTCAAAGCCGGGCGCAACTGATCGTTACTGACGGCGAAAATCGTTTTGCCGATCATGCGGGAAAGTTGTTTGGCTTCGATGGTCAGCGAACCTTTTTCGTCAACGGTCGGAAGCGACGGATAATCGTCGTCCGACTCACCGGGAATGCGGTATTCTTCATTATCGCAATGCACGAAAAATTTGAACTGTGCATCGGCGGAAACTTCCAGTGGAATATTGGGCAGGGATTTAACCAGATCGTTGAGGGGTTTGGACGGTACCGTGATGCTTCCGGGTTGTTTGACATCCACTTGAATTTTGGTGGTGATCGAAACATCCAAATCCGTAGCGGTTAACGTAAGGAAACCATCTTGCGCTTTGAGCATGACGTTGCTCAGCACGGGCAACGTGGATTTTGAGGGAACGACGCTGATAACACGCGCCAATCCTTTGGCCAGATCGGCCTGAGCAACCGTAAACTTCATATCCTGCAACTCCTGTGGCTAAATAACAAATATATTCTATTCAAAAAATTATAGTGCCAAACGACGGGTTTTATTTCACCGTGAAATTCAACAAAATCAAGGGTTGACGGGCATTTTTAAAACTGAAAATCATAGTGTTTTATTGTCAAAAATTCAAGCAAAATATTATGATTATCACCGCCCAAAAACACCCTATCCGTAAAGTTCCATGCGCGTTTGTATGACGTGCATGCCCTTGTTTTTTATAAAAAATAGTTCCGTTTTATCGGCGAATGTTATTAATTTGTTTTGCCTGTTTGTGTAAAATAATTTTTTAGCGCGAAGCGCGATAATACAAACCGTTTATTTTATTTGTTCACGTTTTCGTTTTAGTATTACAGGCGCCACGCATTCAAACAACGGAAGGTGTTTTTGATCAATACGATCCATAACTATTAAACACCATGTATCATATTTTCCGCACGATAACCCAAAACACGTACACAAAAAAACACGGACAAGCATACACATTAAACTATGTTTCCCATTCGCGACACCATCCCCTCTTCCCGGTTTCCGCTGGTCACGACTGTATTGATCGTGATCAATAGCCTGATCTTTCTGTATGAAGTATCGTTAGGCGAGCAACTCAACCGATTGATCAACGCGCTAGGCATCATACCGGCAAAATATTTTTGGCAAGGTGAGTTTGGTCGCGCCAATTTCATCGAACGCTTTTTTCCGTTTTTCACATCCATGTTTTTGCATGGCGGTTGGATGCACGCCATCGGTAATATGTGGTATCTGTGGATTTTCGGCGATAATGTGGAAGATCGCATGGGTCGCGGGCGTTTTTTGCTGTTTTATCTGTTGTGCGGACTTGGTGCCGGGCTTTCGCATGCGTACCTCAATGCCGACTCGCGCATACCAACGATCGGCGCCAGCGGTGCCATAGCCGGCGTGATGGGTGCTTACATCGTATTATTTCCGCATTCGCGCGTACTTACACTGGTGCCGATTTTCATTTTTATTCAGTTTTTTGAAATTCCGGCCATTTTTTTTCTCGGCTTTTGGGTTGTTTTACAATTTTTACAAGGAACGGCTTCGCTCATGTCCGATGCTTCGAGCGGTGTTGCCTGGTGGGCGCATCTGGGTGGGTTTGTATTCGGCGCGATTCTGGTTTTTGTTTTCCGTCAACGGGAACCGCGAAGATGGTACGATGAGGAATACGAATAGTTCACATTTTTTTTCTATTCTTCTATTCTATTGTCTTCTCGCGGAGACGCTAAGTCGAAAAATTCTTATGATTAGCTGTGGCTTATCGAGAATATATTCCGTATCCGTAGCTCTGATCCGATAAAAATAAAGAAGAATATTTCTCCAAATAATTTGTAATTTCATCACAGCCTCCGGTACTAAGGAATGACCCACGGTATATGGGATAATCCCGTAGCCGTGCAAACAAACGATTCCTTGGTAGAGGAGGTGATGAAACTTGATAAAAAAGAATAACATGAAACAAACCTGCCCGATAAGCCTCATGCTGATGGTGATCGTGATGCTGTTACCCGGCTGCGACCCTAAGGAACATGAGACGTATAAACCGCTCGAGTGCACAGATGGTAATCTGTCGCTATCCGCGCAGGTGTGGCCATCGGGCTATGGCGATCCCTTTAACACCAAACGCGCTACCCGTCAGCGTGTGCATGCATGCGTCAGCGGCCCGACCTCCAAGCCCGCTTTGCAGTGGGGGTTTGAACTTGGTCATAACCAGCACTTCGCATCACCGGCTGTAGCCGATGACGGTACGATTTATGTTTTTGGCGCACCCAAACAAGATACTTTGCCTTTGCAGATCGGTGTGATGGCTTTTACTCCGTCAGGCTCACTCAAGTGGTTTTTCCCGGTACGATACCATACCCAACAGGCCGAGTTTTTCTACGAATCTTTAGCCATAGGCCATGACGGTACGATCTATGGCGGATTCGCTTCAAGGGACAGCAGCTACACGGCAATCAAACCCGATGGTACGCTCAAATGGCGCTACAAACTCAAGCTGTCAGGGCCTTTTACTGAAACCAGCGCTAAACCGGCGATCGGCCCGGATGGCGCGATCTATGGCGCCACGCGGGATAC